>CANQTA010000004.1 GCA_947626655.1 uncultured Bacilli bacterium | reverse complement strand
TAATAAACCTACTTCATCTAAGATTACTTTCTCTTTCTTAGAAAATATTACATTAGATAATATTATTGTTAATACTATTAGTATTAACAAACTAAAATATTTTAGTTTGTTAATACTATTAGTATTAACAAACTAAAATATTTTAGTTTGGCTTTCATCCTCTTCATCCTTTTCTTTAACATTTATTATTTATTTCTTACATTAATTATAACCAATATCTTTTAATATTTCAACACTTGGTATAAATTATTTTTTTTATTTACAACTACTTTTAGTGATATATTATGATAAATAAGTATTTTTCTACCAACTGCATGTGATTTTAATATTGTTATAATTATCAAAAAAATACTTAGATTGTAATAATCCAAGTATTTTTTGATTTATATTATTCGTCTTCTTCTTCAGAATCAACAGTTTCTTCATCATCTATTTCAACTGCTTCACCAGAAATTGCATCTTCAGCATCATCTGCTAAAAACTTTTCTTCTAATACTTCACTAGCATCATCATCTAATAATTCTTTTTCTAGTTCAAGTTCAATATCGCTATATTGTTTAGCTCCAGTACCAGCTGGAATTAATTTACCAATAATAACATTTTCTTTTAAACCAACTAAATTATCAGTTTTACCACGCATAGCAGCATCAGTTAATACTCTAGTTGTTTCTTGGAAAGAAGCTGCAGATAAGAAGGAATCTGTTTCAAGAGATGATTTAGTAATACCTAACATAATTGGATTACCTTTAGCAGGTACACCACCATTTAAGATTACTGGTTTATTACCATCAGCAAATTCTCTTAATGATACGGTTAAACCTTCAACAAAATCAGTATCACCAGCATCAATAATTCTTACTTTATTAATCATTCTCTTAACAATAATTTCAATGTGCTTATCATTAATATCAACACCTTGAAGTTTATAAACATTTTGAATTTCTTTTAAAATATATTCTTGAGCAGTAAGAGGGTCAGTAACTGCTAATAACTCTTTTGGAGAAATAACTCCTTCTGTAAGTTTATCACCAGCATTAACTTCATCGCCAACATCTACTCTTAACTTCATATTATAATTAGTAATATGTTCTTTAACTCCAGAAGCATTTTCAATAACAATGGCATGTTTACCACCTTGTTCTTCAATACTAATTACTTTACCAGTTATTTCAGCAATTGTAGCTTTGAATTTTGGAATACGAGCTTCAAATAACTCTTCAACCCGAGGTAAACCTTGAGTAATATCATCGCCACCAGCAACACCACCAGTATGGAATGTACGCATAGTAAGTTGGGTACCAGGTTCACCAATTGATTGAGCAGCCATAATACCAACTGCTTCACCTGTTTCAACTAAATTACCTGTGGCAAGATTACGTCCATAACATTTTTGACAAACACCATTAACAGTTTTACAAGTAAGAACACTTCTAATTTCTACTCTTTTAATACCGGCCTTTTTAATTTTGGCAACAATATTTTCCGTAATCATTTCTCCAGCTTCTAGAATAGTTTCTTTAGTTTCTGGATTAACAATTTTCTTAGAAGCAAATCTTCCTAAAATACGTTCGTCTAAAGATTCAATAACAGAACCATCTTTGTCATTAAGTAAGTCATAAACAACTACACCTTGCATTGAACCACAATCATGTTCTTTAACAATTATGTCTTGAGCAACATCAACAAGTCTTCTTGTTAAGTAACCAGAATCGGCAGTTCTTAAAGCTGTATCAGCAGAACCTTTTCTAGAACCATGAGTTGATAAGAAGAATTCAGATACAGATAAACCTTCCATAAAGCAAGAAGTAATTGGAATTTCTACGGTTGTACCATCTGGCTTAGCCATTAACCCACGCATACCAGCAAGTTGGGTAAAGTTAGAAATTTTACCACGAGCACCACTATTCATCATCATAAATATTGGATTTGTAAAATTATCTTTGGAAATTTCAGCTAAAGCATCTTTAACTTTATCGGTAGCTTCAGTCCAAATTTGAATAACACCATTATATCTTTCAGCTTCCGTAATTAAACCTTTTTGATATTGTTTATTGATTTTATCAACTCTGGCTTTGGCTTCAGCAATAATTTCATCTTTGGCATCGCTTCTTACAACATCAGCGGCACTAACAGTAATACCGGCGATTGTTGAATATTTGAAACCTTGATCTTTTAATTTATCAAGCATAACAGATGTTTCAGTAGTTTTATATCTTTTAAATACTTGAGCAATAATTTGACCTAAAGTTTTTTGAACAAATGGACTAACTAAAGGCATAGCTTTAATTGCTTCTTCTAAATTAGTTCCCATTGGTAAGAAATATTTACTTGGGGTAATACCTTCAATATTATCTTTAGTACCTTCATTTAAATAAGGAAAAGTATCAGGTAAAATTTCATTAAATTTAATTTTACCAACGGTTGTTACTAAATATTTATCTTGTTGTTCTTCAGTAAATAATTTATGTTTGAAAGAACGAACAGGTATCGCAATTCTTGTATGTAAAGATAATTCTCTTCTTTCATAAGCCATTAGGGCTTCATTACAATCTTTATAAGCTTTACCTTCATTATTACCACCAGTTTCTTCCATAGTTAGATAACAATTACCTAAAACCATATCTTGGCTTGGAGTAACAATTGGTTTTCCATCTTTAGGATTTAAAATGTTATTAGCTCCTAACATAAGAATACGAGCTTCAGCTTTAGCTTCTTCTGATAAAGGTACATGGACAGCCATTTGGTCACCATCGAAATCGGCATTGAAAGCTGTACAAACTAGTGGGTGTAAACGAATAGCTTTACCACCAACAAGTTTTGGTTCAAAGGCTTGAATACCAAGTCTATGTAACGTTGGAGCTCGGTTAAGCATTACCGGATATTCAGTAATAACATCTTCAACAACATCCCATACGCTTTCATCACGAGCTTCAATTAATTTCTTAGCCCCTTTAATATTATGAGCAAGGCCTCTTTCAACTAAGCCATGGATAACATGGGGTTTAAATAATTCAATAGCCATTTCTTTTGGTAACCCACATTGATACATTTTTAGGTTTGGTCCAACAACAATAACTGAACGACCAGAATAATCAACTCTTTTACCAAGTAAATTTTGACGGAAACGTCCTTGTTTACCTTTTAACATACTAGATAAACTTTTTAATGGTCTATTTGATGCAGCAGTTATACTACGACCACGACGACCATTATCAAATAATGAATCGACTGCTTCTTGAAGCATCCGTTTTTCGTTTTGAACAATAATAGTTGGTGCCCCAAGTTCAAGTAATTTCTTTAAACGATTGTTACGATTAATAATTCTTCGATATAAATCATTTAAATCACTGGTAGCAAATCTACCACCATCAAGTTGAATCATTGGTCGAAGTTCAGGCGGAATTACTGGTAAGACATTTAAAACCATCCATTCTGGTTTATTACCTGATTCATAGAAAGCTACTAAAGCATCTAGTCTTTTAACTAAACGAACTCTTTTTTGACTAGTAGCGTCTTCTAATTCTTTTCTTACTTCTTTGATTTCTTTTTCTAAATCAACTCTTTTTAATAATTCTTGAATAGCTTCAGCACCCATACCAACTTTGAAAGAATTACCATACTTTTCATAATAAGCCCGATATTCTTTATCAGATAAAGTTTGTTTCTCTAAAAGAGGAACATTTCCGGGATCAATAACTACATAACTAACAAAATATAATACTTCTTCTAGGTCTCTTGGACTCATATCAAGAACTAAGCCCATTTTAGAAGGAACACCTTTGAAGAACCAAATGTGAGAACAAGGTGCCGCAAGTTCAATATGTCCCATTCTTTCTCGTCTTACTTTAGAACGAGTAACTTCGACACCACAACGATCACAAACTACATTTTTATATCTTAATCTTTTATATTTACCACATGAACATTCAAAATCTTTTGTAGGACCAAAGATTTTCTCACAGAATAAACCATCTCTTTCTGGTTTTAGAGTACGATAGTTAATTGTTTCTGGCTTTTTTACTTCACCATAAGACCAACTACGAATCTTTTCTGGTGAAGCAATACTAACCTTTATACCTTTAAATTTACTTACATCTATCATTATTCCACCTCTATATCTTCTAAAGAATCAGGAAATTCTAAATCATCTAAAGATACATCTTCGTCTTCTTCATCTTCATCATATTCAGAATCTTCTTCAGATTCTATAAATGGTTCGGGATTTTTATCATTAGCACCTGGAAGTTCGATTTCTTCAATTCTAAAGGCTTCATCGCCATCGTCATCTTCTTCAATATCTTTAAATTCTAAGACATTATCATCATTATCTATAACTTGAACGTCTAAACCTAACGCTTGGAATTCTTTAACTAAAACTCTAAATGACTCTGGAACACCAGCTTGATTAACAAGTTTTCCTTTAACTAAAGCTTCGTATACTTTAACCCGACCAACAATATCATCAGCTTTAACAGTTAAAATTTCTTGTAAAACATGAGCAGCACCATAAGCATATAATGCCCAAACTTCCATTTCACCAAATCTTTGACCACCAAATTGGGCTTTACCACCTAAAGGTTGTTGAGTAACTAAGGAATAAGGACCGGTTGCTCTTGCATGTAATTTATCATCAACCATATGGTGAAGTTTAACCATATACATAACACCAACAGAAATTCTTTGATCAAACGGCTCACCAGTACGACCATTATAAAGAACAGTTTTACCATCTGGATCCATACCAGCTTCTTTCATTTCTTCTTGAATATCTTCCCAAGAGGCAGAATCGAAAACTGGAGTTGCATAATGGACACCTAATTTTTTACCAGCCATACCTAAGTGTAATTCTAAGATTTGCCCGATATTCATACGAGATGGTACACCTAATGGATTAAGCATAACATCAACTGGTCTTCCGTCTGGTAAATATGGCATATCTTCTTCTGGTAATACAAGCGAAATTACACCTTTGTTACCATGACGGCCGGACATTTTATCACCAATTTGAATTTTTCTCTTTTGGATAATATAAACCCGAATTACTTTAGATACTCCAGCAGGAAGTTCATCACTGTTTTCTTTAGTATAAACTTTAACATCATGAACAACACCACCAGCACCATGCTCTACTCTTAAAGATGTATCACGAACTTCTCTAGTTTTTTCACCAAAAATAGCATGTAATAATTTTTCTTCACTTGTAAGTTCTTGCATACCTTTTGGAGTAACTTTACCAACAAGAATATCGCCTTCTTTAACTTCGGTACCAATTTTAATAATACCATCAGCATCTAAGTTTTTCCGAGCATCTTCCCCAACATTAGGAATATCTCTGGTAATTTCTTCAGGGCCTAATTTAGTATCACGACAATCAATATCATAGTGATCTATATGAAGAGATGTATAAACATCATCTTTAACTAATCTTTCATTTAAAATAACCGCATCTTCATAATTGTAACCATTATAAGTCATGAAAGCAACAGTCATATTTTTACCTAAAGCAAGTTCACCTTTTTCTGTAGATGGACCATCGGCAATAACTTGACCACGATGGACTTTATCACCTTTTTTAACTAATGGATGATGATTAATTGAACTTGAGGCATTGGAACGTTCAAAATTAGCTAAATGATAAACATCTTCACCATTTTTGACTTTAACAACAATTTTTAAGCCATCAGCATATGTAACTACGCCATCAGCTTTACAGACAACTGTAGAACCAGAATCACGAGCTGCAATCCATTCAACACCAGTACCAACAATTGGGGCTTCACTAGTTAAAAGTGGAACTGCTTGTCTTTGCATGTTAGAACCCATCAAAGTTCGGTTAGCATCGTCAAATTCCAAGAATGGAATACAACTAGTAGTAATTGATACAACTTGACTAGGAGCAACATCTACATAGTCAACTAATTCCCGTTTAACCATTACATTATCGCCATTATGACGAACTAATATCTCATCATCAATAATTTTATTATTATCATCTAATTTAACAGTTGCTTGGCTAATATATAAATCAGCTTCTTCATCAGCAGTCATATAAGAAATTTCATCTAAGACTTTACCATTTTCAACTTTACGATATGGTGTCATAATAAAACCATATTCATTAATTTTAGCATAGCCTGCTAAACTAGTAATTAACCCGATATTTTGACCTTCTGGAGATTCGATTGGACAAATACGGCCATAGTGAGATGAGTTAACGTCACGAACATCCATACCAGCCCGTTCTCTTGAAAGTCCACCTGGACCTAAACTTGATAAACGTCTTTTATCAGTAAGTTCAGCAATTGGATTTATTTGATCCATGAATTTAGATAATTGGGAAGAACCAAAGAATTCTTTTAAAGCTGCTGTTACAGGTCTTATATTAATAAGGGTTTTAGGAGTAATATTTTCTACTTCTTGAGTAGTCATTCTTTCTCTAATTACTCTTTCCATTCTTGATACCCCAGTTCTAAAGGTATTTTGAATTAATTCCCCTACTTGACGAACCCGTCTATTACCTAGATTATCAATTTCATCAGTATTACCAATGTTATCATGTAAATTTAAATAATAAGAAACAGCTCCATAAATATCGGGAATAGTAAGTCTTTTTTCAGTAACACTCATATCAGTTCCGATAATTTTAATTGTTTTCTTCGGATTAATTTTATCATATACTAAAACTGTTTGAATCTTATTATAATCATCAAGTTCCATATTAGTAATAGTTTCTTTTAAATTATAACCGTTAGCAAAAACTTCTTTTAAAGTTGCCAAAATTTCTTTAGTTATAAGTGTGCCTTTTTCTACTACTACTTTACCATCAACTTTAATATTTTCAGCTAAGGTACAACCAAGTAAACGTTCACAAACATTTAATTTTTTATTAAATTTGTAACGACCTACTTTAGCTAAATCATAACGGAAACGATCAAAGAAACGAGTAATAAGCTGATTTTTCGCACTATCTAAAGTTGCTGGTTCACCTGGTCTTAATTTTTCATAGATTTCAATTAAAGCTTCATCGGTATTTTTAGTACTATCCTTAGCTATAGTATTAGTTAAGAATTCATTTTCCCCGAATACTTCAATAATATCTTCATCACTAGATAAACCAATTGCTCTTAAGAATGTTGTAATTGGCACTTTTCTGGTCCGGTCAATTCTAACATAGACAATATTTTTAGCATCAGTTTCAAATTCTAGCCATGTTCCTTTGTTAGGTATTACTTCTCCAGAAATAATATGACGACCATTTTTATCTATTTCTCTTTTAAAATAGATTGAAGGACTTCTGACAAGTTGAGAAACAATAACTCTTTCAGCTCCGTTAATAATAAATGTTCCGGATTCTGTCATGAGTGGCATATCCCCTAGGAATATTTCTTGTTCTTTAACTTCTCCCGTCTCATGGATAAACACTCTTGCTTCTACCTTTAATGGTGCAGCATAGTTTACCATTCTTTCTTTTGCTTCTTTAATGGAATATCTCGGAGTTTCAAAAGAATAATCTCCAAATTCTAAAGAAATATTACCTGTAAATGATTCCACAGGAAATAAATCATCAAAGACTTCTTTGATACCAATCTCTAAGAAATCTTGATAACTCTTCTTTTGAATTTCCAATAAATCGGCAAGTTCTAGCGTATTTTTTGATTTTGCAAAGCTTCTTCTTTCACGATAATCACCAAATTTTAAGGTCTTATAAGCCACGATATCACCCCTATACATAGATTAAATTTTGAAAAATATAAATACGTCACCAATTTAAAATTTTAACAGTTATTGCAAGTAAAGTCAACTATTTTTAAGAGAAATTACCCAAAAACCTTTACTTTTTGCAACCAAAGTACACGTACCCACATTATCCAATTCTTTTTTCATACTTTTTGCACCTTTATCTTTGGACAAGACAAACCAAATTTCCCCATCTTTATTTAATTTTGCTAATCCCCCATAAATGAATTCTTTTAAAACTTCTTTACCCGCTCTAATGGGAGGATTAGTAATAATTAAATCATATTTAGCCGTAATATTTTCATAAATATTACTTTCCATTACTTTGGCATCTACCTGATTTTCTTTAATATTCATCTCAGTTAAATGCACAGCTCTTTTATTGATATCGGACATATCAACATGAACTTGTAATATTTTGCTTAAGGTAATGCCAATAAAGCCATAACCACAGCCAATATCTAAAATACTATTAACACATTTTTTATTATTCAAAAAAGTTTTAACTAAAAATAAACTAGCATAATCTATTTTATCTTTAGAAAAAACTCCATTATCACTTTTAAACAAAAAATTATATGCACCAAAAGAAAAATTTATGTCTCTTATTTCACTTTTTAAATTTTCATTATTGGTAAAATAATGTTCCAATTAAATTTCCCCGTTTCTTTTTTAAGATATACTTTAGTATATCACAATTAAATTTTAGGAACAAGCATAAATTTTCTAAAAATTAATAATTTTACTTATCAAAAATTGCTCTTCTTGCTATTTATTCATCACACAATGTATAATCTACTTTTTCGTTTTGACTTAAAATAATATTTTGTTCACGATTACAAGATAAAATATTAAATTTAGGTAATTTATATAAAATTTTACCATCTTTTAATTCCTTTTCACCTTGGGCTAAAATGCTATCTAAAATCACTTTACCATCCTTTATGGCATAAGACAATTCATACTTATCAATTTTGTAATCTAAATAAACGTTACTAACACATTTGGTATATAAATTATCGGTATATTCTTTTATGGAATTACTACACTCGCCTTCAATTATTTGCATTTCATAATCATCATATAAATTATTTGCTTCTAATTTAGCATTAATTAATGTTAAAGTACCACTGTCTTTATCATAAGAATCTAAAAGACCTACTACGGTTATATAATCATATATTTTATAACCAGTTAAATTAACATCGTTTAACTTAGCTACTAATTTATGAGTATCAATAAAATTAACATAGCCATTAATCGAATTATCTTTAACTGTATACTCTTTTAATTCGACACTACTCGTACCACTAATCTTACTAATCTTACCGGTAACTTTAATAAAATCATGATGATATTTTTTATAACTATCGGCAGCACTATTTAAGAATTTATTAACATCAATATTTTGAATTAATTGGGTATCACAAACAAAATCTTTTTGATATTCATTATCAAAAACATAATTATTACCACATTTATAAATGCGATAAAACAAACTATTATATAAAGAAACATCAGAATTTATTTTATTTTCTAAAACATAAATAGGTTTTAAATTTAAAGTATAGGTTTTAATATAATCAATACTATAAGTAAAAATAATTAAAAGAATTGGTAAGTATAATAACAAAAATATATTAATTTTTTGGTTCGTAGCTAAATAAACATCGATTAAAATAATACCAATTGCTAAACTAATTAGACGATAAATACTATAAATATTTATGAAAAAGGGAGTAATTATTAAAATTAAACCACTTATTAATAACCATATTCTTTTTTTACTCATAATCTATACCTCATTTTTATTATAACCTAAATTTTCTGAACTAACAAAAAAAGATTAGCAATTGCTAACCTTAATTGACTAAATTTTACTTTTAATTTAAAGCATCTTTTAGTTTGCTTCCAGCTTTGAATGATGCTACAGTCTTAGCAGGAATTTTTAATGGTTCTTTAGTTAAAGGATTAATACCTTCTCTAGCAGCTCTTTTTTTAGCACTAAAAGTACCAAAACCTACAAAAGTAACTTTTCCTTCCTTTTTTAGTCCTGTAGTAATTCCTTCAAAAACTGCATCAATTGCACGACTAGCAGCGGCTTTAGAAATTTCAGCTTTTTCAGCAACTAATTCTACTATTTCTTGTTTAGACATGTTTTCTTACCTCCTCATTTCATAAACATTATCTCTGTAGGACGATTGTCCTTACATATTAAGATTATCAAATATTCTTATTAAAATCAATAAAAATCAATACTTTTTTTCTATTTCACTGTTTTTTTTACTAATAATTTATATTTACTTTACTTCTATTTAACGGAAAAAAGAGATTTCTCTCTTTATAAAACAATAGCAATTAAGTTATTTGAACCTTTATTAACTATTTTGGTAACTGTATTAGATAACTTATAGCGAGTATTGTCAGGCATCATATTTAACTTCGCTTGAATACCTTCTTGCACTATTACTTCTAAGCTTCTCCCAAATATTTCACTTTTCCAAATGCTTCCCGGATCAGTTTCATAATCTTTCATTAAATAATTAATTAATTCTTTACTTTGCATTTCACTACCAATAATAGGTTCAAAAGTCGATTCAACATCTACTTTCATTAAATGAATGGAAGATGCTAATGCTTTCAATTTAACTCCATATCTGGAGCCTTGTTTAACTATTTCCGGCGTTTCTAATTTCATATCTTTTAAAGTTGGATAGACAATACCATAACCAGTTGTTTTGGCTTGTTTCATAGCTTGTTTAATAAGTTCAGTTTCTTCTCTACTTTCTTTGTAAGTGGCAAATATTTTTAAAAGACCGGCTTTAGTTGTAGCTGATTCACCCATTAAAGATTTAAGAGTAACATCATATAATTCGTTAGGACTTTCTAAATTAATGGTAATAGTACCAGTGGCAGTATCAAGTTCACTTATATATGATTTGTTAATGTATTCGCTATCTTCAAAATGACTCATAATATCATCAACATCTTTAACTTTATTAACACTTACAACACTTTCTTTGATTTTTTCTAAATAATGGATTTTAATTTCATTATTATTAGGAAGAACATGAACCCATTCAGGCATATTAATTAAAATATCTAAAACTGGAAATTCATATAAAGCACTTTTTAAAATACTCATGATTTCTTTTTCGTTCATACTTTCAACATTAATTGGCATGACTGGAACATCATAAGTATCGCTTAAAGTTCTTGAAAGTTCTACTGTTTCACTATTAGTAGGATGCAAAGTATTTAAAACCACTATAAAAGGTTTGCCGATTTCTTTTAATTCACCCACGATTTTTTCTTCGGCTTCAACATAATTTTCTCTTTTAATTTCGCCAAAAGAACCATCAGTAGTTACTACTAAACCTATTGTCGAATGATCTTTTATAACTTTTTGAGTTCCTACTTCAGCAGCTTCTACGAAGGGGATGGCATCTGGGAACCACGGCGTTTTTACCATGCGGGGATTGCCATCTTCATCTTCATAACCATTGGAACCAGGAATAACATAACCAACACAATCAACTAATTTAATATTGGTTTCAAAATTTTCAACTTTGATAGTAGCACCATTGGAAGGAACAAATTTTGGCTCTGTGGTCATAATTGTTTTTCCTTCGGCACTTTGGGGAATTTCATCTAAACATTTTTTCTTATCAAATTCTTCGGTAATATTTGGTACTACTAAATTTTCAATAAAACGTTTTATAAAAGTAGATTTCCCGGTTCTAACGGCGCCAACTACTCCCAAATATATTTCGCCATTTCCCCTCTTGGCAATTGAAGATATTATATTTTCTTTTTCCATCACACTCACCTTTTTCTACTTAATGCTATGAAACAACCAAAAACTTTATACCAAAAAAAGAGCACAATATAAAATCGTACTCATTTTTGTCCCATAATATTTTTTGTCATACGCTTACTTTTATAAAGATTTAGTGTCTGAGTTTTTTAATATTTTTTACTACTTAAAACTAATTTCTAAATAAATTTTTTGCGCATTTTTTTAATTTTTAATTTTTAGATACATTTTTAATTTTTAGCTTTTGTTTTATGTTAGTATTGTAAATATACACCAGTCATACCATCATATTTTTGTGAAATACTGTATGGATATATAAATACTCCACCAAGACCAGATCCACCCATAGTGTAATTTTGAGAATTTGCTAATGATACACTAGCAATAGCATGTTGATATGATGCATAAATTGCTGGATATGCTGATGTTGGAGCAACTTCTGCTTCAGCAATTAACTGTAAATAAGTTATATCATCATTAACAATGTTCATGGAAATACCAAAACCATTATCAAGTCTCTTAACATTACCATGGTTCCATGCATAAGTTATTGTTTCAAATTTGCCATTTTTAACATAAATTTGTTCACCATATTGTGATCCATACACAAAATCAAAATCAAATCCGCGAAAACCGATAACATCGAATGAACGAGTTTTCGGAATGCCTTTCCAAGTTGCTCCAGCAATAATATTATTTATTGTTGTTCCACCAATTAAATTCAAAGTTAATTCTTTGGCTGCAGATTCTACATAAGCACCATCACTATTAAGTAATGGCATAACTTCTGGCTCTTTAAAATTATCATATTCTTCTTTGGTAATTTCTTTTTCCGTCGTCAACATTAATCTTGGATTATAAGTACTTAAGATATATTTCTTTTCTGTTTTAACATTATTATAATCGTAAGTTTTTAATCTGGCATATTGCTCTTCAGTCATTGTCATAAGATAAGCATCAGAATAAACTTTAGAAAAATTATTGTATTCTTCTTCACTTATTACAATCCCGTTATTATTAGTTATTGTATCAGCATAAACTAATAATGGACATAACATTAATACTAACATACTTAACGCACACTTTTTCAAACCTCTTCTCACTCCTTTCCGTTCTCCATTTTAAAATTTATCTTTCAAAAGCACAACCTATTTTACAGAGAAGTAATTCTCACTAAATGAGAATTAACTTATTCACTTAATAAATACAAAACTTTTTTATATATGCGAGTTACTGCATCTTGATAATTTTTGCATTCTCCAACTTGACATTTTTCTACTTTTCTTGCTTCCAAATCATAACTATAATCTTCTATAATATCCTTTTTATCATTGGTTATATTTATTTTTAACTTATTGGTATTTAAATTATATTCATATTTGTATTTCAAATTATTTTCTTCAAAGGCATATATAATTAAATTTAAGGAATTAAAATATGTAATTTCTTCAGTTTTAGTTTTTTTAATTAAGTATCTATCATTATCTTCTTCAAACCCATTCTTCAATAAAATATTTTTGATCTCCTCACTGGTTAAATTTATATCAATTTTGATATTTAACACTTCTTTATCTTCATCTTTATAGAATATCTTATTATTTGAAAAATCTAGTGTAAAATCTAATTTGGTATTATATTCACTAACTTGACCTTTAACGTCGGTTATTTTTACTCTTAAGTATAAATCTTCCATATATTTGCTTAAGTCTGTTTTATCATTATAACTTTGATTATTGGTAAAATAAATATTATCTAAACTAGAGTAACTTTGAATAATTTGTTCTTTACCATTTTCAATATAATAAAGATCTATTGCAATTTTATCTTCATCTGTAATATTAACGCCTTTAATATTTAAAGAATTAATTTGTAAGGAATCTTTTATTCGAGTTTCTATATACGAACCATATGAAATTAAAAATTGATCATTTTCTACGCTGACACGATACACCCTAAACCTATTATAACTACCTGTAAAAATTATTACGGCTGTTAAGAAGACAATAATTACTAAAGAAACAACTAACGTAATTTTTAATTTCTTCTTACTTTTCTTATTTAGTTCGGTAAATTCTCTAATGATTTCTTGAACAACATCATCATCTTGGTTCTTGTCTTCCATTCTTAGTTTCAATAAATCATTAAAAGGAATCCCGAAATATTTACTCATTTGGAAAATCATTTCTAAGTCTGGATAACTCTTACCAGTTTCCCATCTAGATACTGCTTTATCACTAATGCATAATTCGTTTGCTAGATCCTTTTGTGCAATCCCTTTTTCTTTTCTAAGTTTACTGATAATATTACCAAAATTGTTTTCTTTCATATTTGCACCACATGATAATTTTATAACAAATTTAGTATAAATAACAATATTAGATTTTTTTGTATTTACATTTATGCTGAAAAGGACATTTTAAACACTCTGGATTTTTGCTCTTACAATAGTATCTACCGAAAAGAACTAATTGATGATGTAAGCGACTCCATTTATCTTTGGGAAAAAATTGCATTAGTTTTTGTTCAACTTCAAAAACATCGTCTTCTAAAGCTGCTAAATCTAATCTTTTAGCAACTCGGAAAACATGAGTATCAACAGCAATAGCAGGCACATTAAATAAATTAGAAAGGACAACATTGGTAGTTTTTCTTCCAACTCCCGCTAAACTTTCTAAATAATCTCTATCGTTAGGAACTTTGCCTTCATAATCTCTTATTAGACTTTGGGCAATAGCTTTTATATATTGGGCTTTTCTTTGAAATGTTCCAACCGGTCTTATTATTTGCTCTAAAGTTTTAATGTCAATGTTAGCTAAGCCTTTTAAATCATATTTTTGAAATAATTCTTTAGTAACCATATTAACTCTTTTATCGGTTGATTGAGCTGACAAAACAGTTGCTATTAACAATTCATAATCTTTAGTATATTCTAATTCACATATTGGATTAGGAATTAATTTATCTAATCCAACCATAATTTCTTTACAACTTATCATATTCATTTAACCAATCAATATCAAAAACATTTGTCTCTTCTAAATGTTTATTTTCAAAACTTTTTTTGTTAGCATTATCGACATCTTCACTAGTAACGTAGCCTTTTCGATGCCATTCATATAATATAGTATCAATATATCTAATACTTACGGCACCATTATAGATAGCTTCATCTAAAGCTCTTAATATTAAATCTTCATTATACATTTTATCTAACCAAGCTTTAATAATTTCGATTTCTGAACCATGTAATGGTCTTCTAAATTCCGTTTCAAATTTGGTAAAAATATCTTCTTTCATATTTTTCTTTTGTTCTTTTTTAGTTAATTCTTGCAACTTTTCATATAAACCATCTAAAGAGACTTTATCATAAATTTTTCCCGATTCACTATTTTTAACACTTTCTAAACTAATAATATTTTTAGCAAGTAAATTATTAAAAGCATCCATAATATCTTCTTTTTCAACTTTTAATTTTTTACTAATTAATTCCAAATCAAAGGTTAATTCATCAGCATTTTCAAAATACAGTAATAACAAAAATTCTTTCAAAGAAAGATTAAGCTGACAGGCTTCTTTAATAAAATTAGCTTCGACAACGTATTTTTTGTTATTACCCATATTCTCTACACTTCCTTTTCTTTTAAAACATACTCTCTTAATATTTTATTATTATTTTTTAATTTACCCATTAATACTAAATTAATTAAATTATCTTTTATTTCTTTTACTTTCTTACTGGGCTTAATTTCTAAAATATTCATGATTTCTTGACTGGTTATTTTTAAATCATCTTTAGTCTTTAAAGGCAATTTTTCATACATTTTATTAATTGCTTTTTTATTTAAATTGAGGATTTCACCAGCGACTAAAGAAGTATATAGACCATAATCATATAATATTCTATTATCAATGTTGCCATTTTTTATTATCGCTTTAATATTAATTATATTTCTAATTTCTTGTTTTGTAAATGCATAATATTTGAAAACGTCAAGTTGGGCCCACATTCCAGAAATATCTTGGACATAAACCATATCAGGATGATATTTGATATGTAGTATTTCTAAAATATGGCACTTATCTAATAAATTTAAACCAACTAAATAATTTTGATTTAATAAAATTTTATTAAATTCAGTTTTTATTCGAAAAGCAGAAATAAAAAGTTGTTTGCCATCACCTAAAAGTTGATAATTATTTTGCATACTTGCTAATAAGTCAGGATCTAGATCAAAATTTAAATTAGCTGCAAACCGAATGGCTCGTAAAATTCTTAATGGGTCTTCTTTTAATCTTTCATTGGGATTACCAATCATTTTAATAACCCTTTTATTTAAATCTTCTATTCCATTTAATAAATCAATAATTTTTTCATCTTTATCCATGCATATGGCATTGATAGTAAAATCTCTTCTAATTATATCTTCTTCTAAAGTATTAACATAGACAATTTCTACTGGCTTTCTTTCAACGTATCTTAACTCTTTACGATAAGTAGTAATATCAATATTATAATTTTTGATTTTTAAATTAAAACCACCATAATTATTAACACTGCTACTTTTTTGAAATAACTTATGTAAATCTTTTGGTAAAGCATTAGTACAGATATCGACATCTAAAGATTTAATGCCTAAAAGATAATCTCTAACGTATCCTCCGACTAAATAGGCTTCAAAACCAGCATTTTCAATTTTTTTTAAAATGTTCTTTAAGATTTTGTCCATGTTTCACTTCCCACTATTTTTGACAGTACTCACAAAAGTATGTACTTCGGCCACCTACTTTTATTCTTTTAATTTTATTATTACAAACTTCACAAGGCTTTCCTTCTCTTTTATGGACTTTTAAATAATTTTGATAGTTTCCTGTGACCCCTAAAGACGAAGTATAACTTTTGATAGTAGTGCCACCATTGGCAATTGCTTTTAAAATAATTTCTTTAGCACTAATAATTATTCTTTCACATTCTTCTTGCGTTAAACTAGCTGCTACTCTTAAAGGATTTATTTTAGCTGCAAATAATACTTCATCAGCATAAATATTACCTAAACCACTAATTATTTCTTGATCTAATAAGGCTGTTTTAATTGGTAATCTTTTATTTTTAAATTTAGCAAGTAAATAAGTACTAGTTAAACTATCATCCATCGGTTCTTTTCCTTGTTTACTTATTTCTATTGTATTTTTTAAATCTTTTTTTAAGACCAATTTCATGCGACCAAATTTTCGCGTATCATGATAACGTAAATCTGTACCATCTGCAAAACTGATAATTATATGTTCATGTTTTTGTAATTCTTCGTCACTATTTTTAATAAAATATTTACCTTCCATACGTAGATGACTTAATAAATAATGATCTTTTAAGGCAAATATTAACCATTTACCAACTCTTAAAATATCATTAAATTCATTACCTACTAAGACTGTTTTAAATTCTTCAATATCACTTTCAATAATTCTAGGATATAAAATATTTACGTTTATTATTTTCTTATGCAATATTTTTTGTTTTAAAACATTGCGTACTGTTTCTACTTCTGCTATCTCTGGCATATTATCACCCAATAATTATTGTATCACACTGGATTTTTTTATGCAAAACAATTAGCATGATTTTTTATGGCAATTTTAAAACTTTGCTATTAATTGATAATCTATTATAAAAATATCTTTACTAGTTTGTATATTTAACTACGAATTTGTTTTTTTCTCTTAATAAACTTCTAATATGAGCTCATGACAATTTTCCACGCAATGCGTGGACACTCTTAAAATTATTATAATATTGACACATATAATATAAATTTGTTTTTCCATAATTTCTACCGTATTTCTTTCAAAAGTTTCGCCATAGTTTTATAAGATTATCATCATACTTAGCTCTTATTAAATTTACTATAAACTTCAACAATTAATTTTTTTATTTCTTCATAATATTTCTTGGCATTCATTTTTTTACTCCTCTCACTTATATATATTTACTTTTTGGAGCCATTTTCCTTTTTTTAAAGTTAATTTTTTATTTTAATATGTATCCATAATAAGTGCCGCATTGTGGCACCATTTTTTTAAAGTAACTTTTTTTATTCTAATATGCGTTCACAATTAAAAAAGAAGTAAGAATTAACTTACTTTCTATCGCCGAAAATTCCATTTACTCTGATTTTTTAAACTTTCTTTATTTAGCTTGATACCAGTCACTACCCACATTGATATCAATTTTTAAGGGCACATTTAAAGTAACAACATTTTCCATAGCATCTTTTAATATTTCTTTTAATTTAGGAACCTCTTCTTTTTTGACATCAAGAATTATTTCATCGTGAATTTGTAAGATCATTTTGCTTTCTAAATGATTTTCAGCAATTTTTTGATCAACTAAAATCATGGCCATTTTCATAATATCTGCAGATGTCCCTTGAATTGGAGTATTAAGAGCCATTCTTTCACCCATCATTCTTACCATATAATTATGATCTTGTAATTCTTTTATTTTTCGAATCCTGCCAAATAAAGTTTTTACTTCGCCTGTTTCATAAGCACTTTTGACAATATTATTCATATAGTCTTTTACCCCTGGATATAATTCATAATATTTTTCGATAAATTTTTTTGCTTCTGTAGTGGATATTTGCAAATTCTCTCCTAAACCAAAACCACTTATTCCATAAACAATTCCAAAAATAACGGCTTTAGCCATACTCCGCATTGTTTTGGTAACTTCACTTTGACTAATCCCATGAATATCAGCAGCAACCATTGTATGGATATCTTCGTTTCTTTTAAAACAATCAATTAATTCTTGGCAATTAGAAATATGGGCTAATATTCTTAACTCTATTTGGGAATAATCAGCACTTAATATTAAGTCATGACTAGGAACAAAAGCCATTCTTATTTTTTTACCATATTCTTCACGCACAGGAATATTTTGCAAATTAGGATCCATGGAAGAAAGACGACCGGTTCTCGTTAAAGTTTGATTAAATATTGTATGAATTTTGCCATCTTTTAAAACATAGTTATCTAAAGCTTCAATATAAGTATTTAAAAGTTTATTTAAATTACGATACTCTAATATTTTAGCTACAATAGGTTGACTTTCAGCATATTTTTGTAAAGTTTTAACATCGGTTTTATAACTACCATTTTGTTTTTTCTTATGGGCAATTTGTAAATGTTCAAATAATACTACTCCTAATTGTTTAGGACTACTAATATTAAATTCTTCGCCGGCTAATTCATATATTTCTTTTTCTAAATTTGCAATTTTATTAATGATTTCTGTTTTCATACTTTGAAGACGATCTTTTTCATATTTAAAACCATTTATTTCCATTTTAGCAAGAACATAGATTAAAGGCATCTCAATATTTTTAAATATTTCTTCTTGGTGATCTAAACTAACTTGTTTTTGAATTACTTCACTATATTCATAAATAAAACGACTTTTAAGAGTTATCTCAGATTTTAAATCAGCAAAATCATTCTTTTTTAAAGTTTCAAAGTTATCTATTCCCTCACCCATATTATTCATTAGTAAAGCAATATCTAGGCTAGCGGGATAATCAACTAAATAACTAGCTACCATTAAGTCAAAATCACATTTTATAGTTGAGTCAACTACTACTAAGCTCTTTTTTAAATCATAAGTCATTAAGTCTTTATCTTTAATAAAATTAATAGCATCTTTAACTAATTCTTTTTTTATAAAATAAGTATGATTTTGATCACTAATACTGAGACCTAAAATATTACTTTGATGATAATTTAAATTATCTACTTCTAAATAAAAAGCAACTTTATCATCTAATACTAATTCATTGACAGAATTAACTTCGATAAAATTATTATCTAATTTAGTAGTTTTAACATCAACCATATTTTTTAAGAAAGAATGAAATTCTAATTCTTCATAAATTTTGCGCAATTCAGCGATGTTTGGGCCATTATAACGAAATTCTTCAAAATCTACAGGGATAGGTACTTGTTTAAAAATAGTAGCTAGTTCATAACTCATGTAAGCATTAGTTTTATCATTAATTAATTTTTCTTGAGTTTTTCCTTTAATATCAGCAATATTTGCATATATTCCATCTAATGATTGGTAATCTTGTAATAATTTTAAAGCTGTTTTTTCGCCAATTCCTTTTACACCGGGAATATTATCTGATGAATCACCCATTAAAGCTTTTAAATCAATAATTCTAATTGGCTCAATTCCATAATCTTTTTTAAAAGATTCTTCATTATATCTAATAAAACCAGTTTGTTTTAAAAGTTTAACTTCTGTTTCAAAACTAATTAATTGTAATAAATCTTTATCACTAGATACAATTAAAGAATAATATTCAGGGTTTTCTTCAGCATGGGCAGCAACAGTTCCAATTATGTCATCAGCTTCATAGGGAGCAAGTTCTAAATAAGTAATTCCCATTGCCTGTAAGATACGTCTAGCTATGGGCATTTGTAATTTTAAATCATCGGGAGTTTCACTTCTTCCTTCTTTATAAAAGTCATATTTTTCTTTACGAAAATTCTTACCAATATCAAAAGCAACCATCATGTATTCAGGATTTTCTTCACTAATTATTTTATTGATCATACTTACAAAGCCATAAAGGGCATTGGTCGGTAAACCTTTAGAATTACGCATAATTTTACCTGAATATGCTGTGGCAAAATAAGAACGAAAAATTAAATTATTTCCATCAACTAATACTACTTTTTTCACGAATATCACCTAACAGTATTATAACAAATTTTTTATTTAAACTCATCTTAATTTGATTAATAATTCTATTTATATTAGAAAATTTAATTTTCGTTAGAAAAAAATAACAAGTCTTTTTTAGGTTTTTAAAAATATAGTTTAATAGGAAGTGAAATAATGTTTTTAAATTTAATTAATATAGTTAAAAGTATGATGTTTTTTACGGGTTCTTATGGCAATAATGTTTTTCCACCACCACTTAGTCCGGAAGAAGAAGAAAATTATGTCGATTTGATGTTAAATGGTGATGAAATGGCTCGTAGTAAATTAATTGAACATAATTTACGTTTAGTAGCACATATTGTTAAAAAATTTGATAATAAACATAGTGATACTGATGATTTAATTTCCATTGGGACAATTGGGTTAATTAAAGGTATCGATACTTATAAAAAAACGCCTAAAGTAAAAATTACTACTTATGCAGCCCGTTGTATTCAAAATGAAATTTTAATGTATTATCGCTCTAATAAAAAGAATAAATTAACTATTTCTTTAAATGATTCAATTGGGTTTGATAAAGAAGGTAATGAAATTAATTTAGCTGATTTAATCGAAGATAAAAAAGAAGATATTTTAGATACAATTTTAGTCAAAGATAATATTAATCTTTTAAATCGTTATCTAAAAAATCTTAATAAAAGAGAACGAGAAATTATTATTAAAAGATATGGCTTAAATAATGCCAAAGAACAAACTCAAAAAGAAATAGCTGATGAATTAGGCATTTCTAGGAGTTATGTATCAAGAATTGAAAAAAGAGCTTTAACTAAAATATTAAGAGAATTTATTAAAAATAAAAATAATATTTAATTTAATTATTTAATACAAAATATAGCATATAAAGGGACAGATTTTATATTATTTTCCCAGCCAAAATTTTTAGTAGATAATCTGATACTATACTTAGGATTATATTTTTTAATATATTCATTTAAACTTTTACTATTAGTTCTTCTACTGCTTTTTATTTCCACTGGAATAATATCTCCATCTATTTTTATTAAAAAATCAATCTCATATTTAGCAAAATTATAATAATATAATTCTTTAAATTTAGAATAAAAATCAGAAGCTACATAATTTTCTGTAAGAACACCTTTATACATGGCATTTTTATCAAGTAATATTTCACTATAATCTAAATTAGAAAGAGCTCTTAATAAGCCGATATCACTTAAATAAAGTTTAAATTTATCACCATTAACAAAAGCTTTTAAAGGGGATTCATTTTTTTCAACTAAATCACATTTTATAATCATATTGCTAGCAAGAAGCCAATCTAAACTACTTTCATATCTTATCTTTCTAGCATCTTTACTAACAATACTATATTTAAAAGTATTGTTTTCTCTTGCTAATTCTTTAGGAATAGAATTATATATTTGATTGTTTTTAATACCCTCGGTATTTTCAGTATACTTATTCATATCAGCTAGATAAGATGTAATTATTTGCTCTTGTAAGTCAAAATTTACTTTGGTAATATCATAATCATTGGCGATAAAATTACTTATTAGAGCTGGCATTCCTCCTAAAATTAAATATTTTTTATATAAAAGAAGAGCTTTTTCATGAATAGGATTCATTAGTGGTTCGTTAGTTAAATAATGACTTTTTATTTCTTGAATTAATTTGTCTTCTCCTAAAGCCATAAGATATTCTTCAAAATCCATAGGATATAGATATTTAATAGTTACTTTGCCTACCGGAAAAGATGATTTAAATCTATTTATTTTAACTCCTAAAAGGGAACCAGCACAAACTATCTTATATGGTTTAGAACTTTCACAAAAATATTTTAAAGAAGTAATGGCTCTTTCGCTAACTTGGATTTCATCAAAGAAAATTATTGTATTTTCAGGATCTATAGTTATCTTTTTAATAATTTCAATTTTTTCCATTATTTTATCAGGATCAATAGTTTCTTCAAAAATACTTTTAATATCTTCTTCTTTATCTAAATTGATATAGATATAATTTGCATAATTATTTTGGCAAAATTCATCTAAAATGTAAGTTTTACCAGTTTGTCTAGCCCCAATTAACATGAGAGGCATTTTATAATCTTCTTTCCATTTGATTAAATCTTCTTCTATTTTCCTATACATAAATATCACCATCCATATAGATTATAACAAATTCTGGACAAAAATTACATATTTTTATTAAATTTTCGTACATTTTGCACGAAAAAGGCATTTTTAATATATTAGTTCTTTATGCTTTTGACAATCACTACTAGAGTATTTAATGTATCCAAGATAGGCTAATCTACTATACATAAAACATAAAGGAATATTATTTTCTTGACATATTTTATCTTTATTTTCATAATTATTTAAAATTTGTTGCCATATATCATCACTAATCATTTCTGAAAGGGCAAATTTATCGGATTTTGTATCTAAAATATCATTATTACTATCATCATCAGTAATTAATTTATTTTTAGCTTGATTATAGTCGCTTTTAACATGGCTAATTTCATGATATAAAGTATAATAAAAACTAGCTTTATCTTTTAAATATTTAGTTAGATAAATTACAGGATTACAACCCATTACTTTCATACAACCTCTTACTTTTGTTCCACTTAAAGCATCTTCAATAACTAAATAAATACCATATTTATTAAACAATTCTACTAATTCTTTTTCATTAAAAGATTTATTTCTTAATATTTTTAATTCTGCTAATAATTTATCTATATTTTTACTGTTATAATTGGCAATCTTTTTATTTTCAATTATTTTATCACAATGTTTAATCCATAAATATATTTTTTTTAAATTTGCTCCATCATTCTTTTTATATAGTATTCGCTTATTTAAATAATTATCCAAAACATTAAAATCTCTAACACTTAAATAATCTAATAAATCAAGAGCATTTTGCACATTCGATTCTTTATCTTTAAGCTTTAACCAATTTCTTTTAACCATTTCATTTATATAAAAGCTATTAAGAAATTTTTTTATTTCTTGTTGAGTTTTAAAATTACTTTCTAAATAATCATTAACTCTTTTTTTATTTTCCACATAAAAAATTAAATTAACATCAATATCTGTAATTAAACTAATAGCTAACATTAAAGTTTCTGATAAATTAGTAGTTCCATTTAATATTTCATTCATATGTTTAGAAGAAATTCCTAATCGATCAGCAAAATCTGTTTGCGTTATTTTATAATAATCTAAATAGTCTTTTAACATACTGCCAAAACCACTCATTTTTATCCCTCCCCATAATGTTAGCAATTCTTTGGTGTTAAAATAATTTTATTATAACTTTTGAAAAATTGTTTACTATTGATGATTACCATAATACCTTTATATAAACGTATTATAACCTATAAGTAATAACAAGTAAAGAAAAAGAGTGAAATTTTCATTCACTCTATCAAAATTTATAGAATAATATTATTCACCAACATTTTGGGTTTCTTCTATATATTTTTCTTTATCTAAATAAACATCCTTAGTAGGTACTTCCATTTTATATTGTTCTTTATTTAAACTAATAGTTTTAGAACCTTTACCATTTATGTTTATAATATGATTTTCACCAGTTGCATAATATGTTTCGTGTTCAAAATCATAATTTTCCCATTCAGTTACAGTATAAGAATCTTTAACTAAGTAAGGATGGCTAGAATCATCAGCACTACCACCAATTTGTATTGTAAAATCTTCATTTATTTGATATGTATTTACAGTTTTACCAATATTTGGAATGGCAGTTCCCTCAGGTACTTTAATTGTATATATAGTCTTACCATTAATATTATAATTAATAGTATATAATTTATCTTCTTGCATTGCATCTTCAGTTGAGAAGAAATAATAAGCATCTCCATTAAGTTGGTAATATGCAGAAACATAATGATATGAACATGCAAGACCATTACAACCAAATTGATCTACAACTGCTAATGGATTTTCACCAAAAATCGTTGTAAATAATGTTGGGAACAATTCACCTGTTAATAACGTTGCCAAAAATGCATCTGGTAACCCACTTAAGTTGCCACCATCTTCACCACGTTTAGCTTCCCACTTTTTGGTCAATGGATTATAATTAAATGGCATCGCTGCTGATGTTAAATTAACATAATATCCATCATTACGTTTACTAGAATAAATATCTACAAACTCTTCAGAAGGAGTAGCCATAGTGTTTAACTTTATTTCTGTATCAGTACCAACTGCAAGTGAGAAAATATCAACAAATATATCATTTCTGTATGGTATTTTTACATATAAAGGTTTTTTCTTTTTTCCTTCTATATTACCAAGAACTACTTCAGAAGTTTGAACTTTGCTATATGTTGTTCCATCCAAATCAGGAGTAGTAGACTTCAAATCAAAACTAACTGAATTAATAAATGGTCTTTCCCACCAATAAGCATACAAATCGATATTTTTATCAATAGTATAATAAGTTGCATAATCGTAATCAGTTACAAATCTTTTATTAGCTTTTTCAGCATTATAACCTATTATTACTTTACTAGCATCAGATTCTGGAACAACTGGATCTAAACTCCAACCACCGAAAGCATAATCTTCTAAATCATCTGGAATAACTAAATTACTAACCCAAGTAATATCTAAAGTAATATCAGCATTATTTTCACTTGTAACATTTTTCGCTACATACGTATTAGAATTTTTAGAAATTGCTTTTGTACAATCTGAATCTTTATTAAATGTACAAGACTTAATATATGGATCATTTTCCTTAACTGCTGGCATATCACCATTTTTTGCATCTATGTTATGATAAGTTACATTATATTTAGTTTTTTCAAAATTTGCTAAATTACAATTTTCATCATAAGTACATTTAACAGAAACTAAACTTTGGGTTTTATCACCATTTGGATAATATTTCAATGTATAGGTATTTGCTGTAGCGGTAACTGATAAATTTTGAGTTCCAGAAGAAGTCATTTTATAAGTATCACCTGATACAGTACCACCAGTCCATACTGCATCATGATATCCAGTCTTTACTTCAGTATTTAATGCTACTACTTCTTCGAAATAATATAATCCAGATTTTTGAGCACTTAGTATTCCTTTACCAACATTAATATTTAATTGGAATTTCTTTCTTTGATAATAATATTTCAATACAGTATTACCATCACCACTTATTGTTACTTTATCACTAATAATATTACCTTCTGCTGAATCTTTTAAAACTGCAGCTTCAAATCCTTCTTTGGAATCTGGAGTAAATTCTATTATTGAATCAGTAAGGCCTTGTTTAGATTGAGTTTCACTTGCTGAATCTGGATAAACACCTTTAGTATCCATTAAATAATATTCAATTTTATAATTTGTATTATTAGGTGTCCAACTAGATTCATTAGTAGTTAATACTATATCTGTATGATATTCAATACCTTTTATTGAATTTACTGGATTACCACTACCATTAATGATCCAACCATTAAATGTATACCCAGCTCTTTCTAAAGTTGGAAGCGAAATATCTTCATTAACGTTATAAGTTTTTGGAGAACAATCAGTACAATTTCCAGTATATTTACCATAAGTTATATTATATTGATTTAATTCCCAAATAGCTTCTATAGTTTTATTTCCAGTAATAATATAATTATTATAACTATTTTCATTAATAAATTCTTCGCCATCTTTAAAGCCTTTAAACGTGTATCCTATTCTATCTTGAGGTTTAGTTAAATTATTTTTAGAAGTATTATAAACAACATATAGATTTAACTCATCATTACAAGAATCTGGAATAAAATCAGTTATATTAGAACTATCTGCTTGATAAATTGTTTCTGTTTCTTTATCTAACCAATGACTAAATGTATGACTATATTCCAAAATTTTTGATTTACCTGGACCATCATAATTTTCTATCGTTAATTTATATGGTTCTTTTTCAAATTGATTTTGTTTTAATTTTATTTCACTACTACCATAAGTAAAGGTATCACTTCCCATTAAGTTTGAAGTAGTACTGTCATCATTATAATATTTAATAATAAATGTATGTCCTTCACTTTTTATTTCGATTGTTTGATTATTAGAATCATTAACACTATATGTAAAATTATCATTAGTTACTTTTTCGGCAGCAGTTCCATATTTTATTAAATGATATCCTTGGTTAGCTTTAGCAGTAACTTGAATTTGTTCACCATAATAATATTCATTTTTTTGCGGAGTTAATTCTACTGAACTTACACCAGCATCTTTATTAACAGTAATTTTTGCTTTCTTTCTTGCATAATAGAATTTCAACACTGTTGTTTCATCACCATTAATGGTAACCTCACTTAATTCTAATGTTTCACCATTTTCAGATTCTTTTAATACTGGGTCTTCAAAACCTACTTTAGTTGTATCTGGCTCAAATCCGGTTGGTTGATCAGTTGTTCCAGTTCCTTCACTTCTAACAAATCTTTCTTTAATTGAATCTAAATTGTCTTCTGCTTGTTCTATTTCCTCATCTGTAATATATTTACCATTTATATCCATATAGTAATATTCAACAGTATATTTAGTATTAGTATTAGCTGTCCATTTAGCATACAATACTAATGCATCATCCGGCATAGTATTTTTTTCAAAATCCCATTTTGAATCTTCTACACATACAGTATCAGACGTACAAGTTTTATACCAACCTTCAAATTTATAACCAGCTCTTTCTGGAGCATCAGGTTGTTGAATTTTACTTTCATAGTTTTGACTAGAATATTCTCTATGGTTAACATTAGTTTTATCATTTCTTTTAAATGTCACAGTATTTCTATCAGCAGACCAAATAGCATATAAATCTACTTTTGCTCCATTTTGTGTTGCTAAATCATTAGGTAAGGTAAAAGTTCCATCTTCTTGATTGAAATATTCTTCTGAATATCTAGCATTAGTAGCCCCTTCAATATCACTCCAACCTAAGAATTTATAACCAGCATGAGTGAATTTATTAGCCATTAAACGAGGATAATCTCTATTAATAGCAACTTTAACTACTTGACTATAACTCTCTTGTAAATCACTAGTTAAACCATTATTACCATGGAAAATGATTGTATATGTATCACGATATAAGTTTAAAGTAGATTGTAAACTAGTTTTATCCATTTTACCTTTATAAGTAATTTTATTAGCACTATCTTTAGTCCAATTTGGATCATTTACTTCGAAATGAATTGGATATCTATCATCAAATGATGCTTCAACCGTAAATTCTGCTCCATAGTAAATATAAGGATTTCCGTTTATCTTTTCACCATTAAGTTTTAAAACAAGATAACTTAAGGCATCGCCTCTTCTTGCTAAACTAAAGAAATATTTTCTTCTTTCATATTTATAAATTACTACAGCACTACCATCTGCTTTAATTGTTACTTGTTCTAAACTTTCAGGTGCTATAAACCAACTATCGAATGATTTTAATAATGGTGCTTCCACCGTACTATCTGTTGTTCCTTGATGTTTTTCTATTTTACATAAGTTTTTATCAGTACAATCACTAACATTTTGAACATCAGCATATTTACCTTCAGTATCCATGAAGACATGTAATACTGTATATTCTGTATCTTCTCTTGGAGTATATGTTGCTTTTAATTCTAAGTTGCCTATTCTTCCTGTTATTGTATTATTTTCTAACATAGTTACATGTTCTTCATCATTATCATTTTCGATTTCCCATCCAGCAAATTCATATCCTACTTTGCTTGGACTATTTAATTCTATTTCACTTTCAATAGTATATGTACTTGGATTTGTTACATCACTTGCTAAATCACCATCATCTAAATCATATTTTATTTCATAATCTATTGGTTTAGTTGTTATAGTTATTTCTTTGGATTCTGCTCCCATTTTATAACTATTATTATCTAGTTCTTCACTATATTTAACAAATTCGTAGCCTTCATTTAAGGTATAACTAATATTTTCTACTACCTCTTCATAGTAATATTCGCCACCACCTACAGTACTACTTACACCTTTATCTCCTGTAACTGTTAATGTATATCTATTTCTTGAATAATTATAAATTACTACAGCGCTACCATCAGCTTTGATTGTTACTTGTTTTAATTCTTCTGGGGATGTAAAGCCTGCTTCAATATTTTCTAATAATGGAGCATCTACCGTACTATCTGTTGTTCCTTCATGTTTTTCTATTTTACATAAATTTGCTTCTGTACAATCACTAACATTTTGAACATTAGCATAATTACCTTCAGTATCCATGAAAACATGTAATACTGTGTATGGTGTATCTTCATTAGCTTTATAGAATGCTTCTATTTCTATATCACCTGTTATAGTATTTGGTTCAATTACATTGCCATCAATTTTTTCACCATTTACTGTGAAGTAATCAAAACTATAGCCTGCTTTTGTTGGTTTTTCTATTTCTATTTTATCTTCTACGGTATAACTTTCTGGTAAATCTCCTGTTACTTCACCATCATTTAACTTATAAGTTATTCCATATTCTATAATTTTTGTACTAGCCTTTAATTCAATATCTTCAGCTCCGATAGTTACAGTAATCTTATTAGTTGTTTCTTCATTTGACCATTTAGTAAACTCATAACCAGGTTTTAGGGCTACTTCAACATTAACTTTTTCTTCATAGTAATATTCGCCACTACCTATGGTACTACTTACACCTTTATCACCATTAACTGTTAATGTATATCTATTTCTTGAATAGTAATATTTAACTACTAATTTGCCATCTCCTAAGACTGTTACTTCTTCTTTTTGAGGTGCACTAAAGCCAGTATAGTCTTTTACTTCTGGTGTTACTTTACTATCGGTTGTTCCTGTTAATTTATCGGTATCTTTTAAGGTATAATGTTCTCCATCTATATCCATTAGATAATGTTCTACTGTATATGGTGTATTTTCATTAGCTATTGTTAATACATTTATAGTTTTATTTTCAGCTCCCATAACAAATGAGTCGTTTTTTAATTCTTCACTATAATTTTTAAATGTATAACCAGCATTTAAACTATAACCAACTTTTACAGTTTCACCATAGTAATATTCGCCACTACCTATGATACTACTTACGCCTTTATCTCCTGTAATTGTTAATGTATATCTATTTCTTGAATAGTAATATTTAACTACTAATTTGCCATCTCCTAAGACTGTTACTTCTTCTTTTTGAGGTGCACTAAAGCCAGTATAGTCTTTTACTTCTGGTGTTACTTTACTATCTGTTGTTCCGCTTAATTTATCGGTATCTTTTAAGGTATAATGTTCTCCATCTATATTCATTAGATAATGTTCTACTGTATATGGTGTATTATCATTAGCTATTGTTGATACATTTATAGTTTTATTTCCAGCTCCCATAACAAATGAGTCGTTTTCTAATTCTTCACTATAATTTTTAAATGTATAACCAGCATTTAAACTATAACCAACTTTTACAGTTTCACCATAATAATATTCACCAGTTCCAGTTGTATTACTTACACCTTTATCACCATTAACTGTTAATGTATATTTATTTCTCGCATAGTAATATTTGACAACTAATTTGCCATCTTCTAAAACTTTAACATTTTCTACACTTGGACTTGTAAATCCTGGATAACTTTTTACACTTGGACTAACTATGCTTCCAATTTTACCATTAAAAGTTTCTTTTTCATTAACTTCAGTATATTTGCCATCTAATCCCATTAAGTAGTGTTCTACGGTATAACTTGTTGTAGAAATTTCACTCCATTTAGCAGTTAACGTTAAATTGCTTTTAACTTGAGTGTTAAAATCATATTTTTCATTACCATTATACCAACCAGCAAAAGTATAACCTTTTTTAGTAGGTTTCTTTGGTTCTTCAATTGTCGAACCATATTCTACTTCTAATTTGCTATCTTCTTTACCATTGTCATATTCAAAAGTTACTGTATACTTATTTTTGGTAAATCTCGCTTCCAATTTAAGATCTTCTTCTATCGGAGTGGTAATATCAAATTTTTCTCCATCTAAATACCAACCTTCAAATGTATATCCTTCTTTAGTCGGTACCTTTACTCCTTCTAGAGTATCACCTTTATGAATATTGGCTTGATAAAATAAATCATTATCAACCGTTAATTCAATTTTGTATCCCTTATTACATGATGTTAATAACAAAATTATGATTACTATTATTACGACTGCTACTATCCCACCTATATAATAAAGTTTCTTATTATTAGAATCTTTCTTCATCAAAACCTTTCCCTCCTTCATATTTACGTTTTTATTTTACATTTATTTTCTTATTCTGTCAATTAATTTGTCGATTTTTGTTAATTTGAACTAAAAATGTGTTAATTTTGCCATTAAAAAAGATGCTTTTTCACATCTTTTCTACATAAATCCTCAAATTAGAGCATTCCATTCTTAATTATTTTTAGGTCCAAAAAGAATAGTATAATCAGTACGCAAACTTGAAGAATAACCATCAGCAAAATCAACAATATTGCCACCGCTTAAATTTAATTTTACTTTTAATTTATATCTAGTATCTGAATTACCATCTTTATATAAATCACTTACTTTTTTACCAAATGCTGACGTATCACTACTAAGCATAAATGCTAATGAAGAACGATTAGTATAGTTTAATCTGTAAGTATTTTTTTGTCCTGAAACAAGATAACTACTGTAACTACTTCCAAGAGTATTCATAAATGTTATGTCTATACTATCAACAAATGGATTTTCAAATAATTTATCAATCGCTGTTGTCCAACCTGAGAAAAGTAAAGGACTTGATGATAAGCTACTATCAGGATCATCATACATGAAAACTATTTCACCATTTGTATCAAGATTAGTTCTGTCTGTTGGAAGTTTACCATTATTATCAAAAATACCTAAAACACTATTACCCGTAGTTGTAAGAGTTTCCATTTCACTTTCATCAACAAGTGCTTGAACATTAAGTGTATACTCTATACTAGATGTTTCACTTTTAGAAATAGCTAAGTCTGGATTTAATTCAACTGTAATTTTAAGATCATGATTATCAGCATCAACAATGTTTGGTTTAAATAACGCTAACACTGGATTTTGATTACTAAAAACTTTATCATCTATAATAGCTTGAGATCCGTTATTATCTATTATAATTTTATTTATTCTATCATCATTAGCCAATAAGTTAATAGTTGGACTAATTAATTTTAAATGTAATGTGGTAATAACCCATGAACTTTTTAATGATTTTGCTCCTTTAATAAATCCTACTACTTTATTATCATTTATCACATGGGAACTAAATGTATTCTTATCAGCATTTGCCATTACTAATTTATCAAATGTTTCTAATGATATAATATCAAGCCACCAACAAGTTAAAGTCTTATCTTCATCAATAGTATATTTCTTGAATTGGTCTTTTTTTATTTTAGTATCCCCGTCAATATAACCATTAAAATAGAATCTATCTCCATTATAAAATGGGTAACCTCCTGTTTGTAATTCGGAAATATCTCTTTCTTGTTTTTTATAATATACATATAAATCTATAACTTCGCCATCTTTTATAGGAATAATTGCAGCTTTTTTATCTTTTTCATAATCTAAACTACTGTTATCATTATTTTTTGACCAACCACTAAATTCGTTGACGAATGTTAATGTAGGAGTAGTGGTAGGTATCACTTTATTCTCTTTTATTGTTAAAGTATATGTCTTATCATCGCGCTTAGGAAGTTCTATTGTTAAATTATCATTATAAGTATATTCCTCAGATAATTCTTCAGTTCCATCTTCATTATGATATTTGATTTTAAACTTATTTGCAGCACTTGTAAATGAAACTGTTTTGCCATTTAATTCCATTTCTGTATTAATTGTAGAATTATTTGTTACATGATAACCAGCTTTAGGTTCAACTGTAATATCAATTGGTTGTTCAAAATAGTATTTTTCAGTATATTTATTTCCTTCGATATTTTTTTCTTCTGTATTAATAGTTAATTTATTTATTCCTTTATCTAAATTAACTGTTAATTCATATTCGTTTCTTGTATATTTAACAATTACAATTAAATTATTTTTTACTATTACATCAGAAGGAATAGCAGCAGTAAAACCATCATAATTTTTAGAAGTTATTATAGCTTCTGAATCATATAAAGCCGTCTTTTCTTCAACTTCACATAAATCTGAAATAGTACATTTATCTACTGTATCGATATTATCATCAATTATATTATTTTCTTTATTTGACTTTAAATGTAATACATTATAAGTAATACTCATTGGACTAGCACTTACTTCAAGTTTATTTTCACTAGCTTTCATTGTATAAGTATTATCTTCACCAAGTGAAGGATTCCAAGTAATATTTTCATACCCTTCACTTAATTGAGCTGTAACTGGAACTTTTTCTTCATAATAATGTGGTCCTTCACCAGTTGTACTTAATATACCAGTTTTCTTTTCAATAGTAAGTTCAAATTGTTTTCTAGCTACATAATAATTTAATACAGTATTTCCTTTACCACTTATAACAATGTTATCTAATGATAATTCAGAACCAGTTTCATTTTCTTTTAACACTGGAGTATCAAAACCTTTAACATCTGTTACATATTTAGCAATATTTGGAGTATATACAATTTTAGTATCGGTTGTTCCTTTATAGCTTTCTTCATTTTCAATTGTATACTTTCCATCAGTATCCATTATATGATATACAACTTTATATGGTGTGTCTTCATTAGCGGTAAAATCAGCAATTAGCGATAATTCTTCATGATATGTTCCTTTAACAAAAGATTTAATAGGTTCTTTACCACCATTTACTAACCAACCATTAAATGTATAACCTTCCTTAGTTGCTTCTGGTAATGTAACATCTTCTTCTACTGTATAAGATTTTAAAGAAGCACAATCTTTACAAGTTTCTCCATCTTGTAAATCATAAGTAATTTCATATTCTATTGGTTTTGTTGTTATAGTTATTTCTTTGGATTCTGCTCCCATTTTATAACTATTATTATCTAGTTCTTCACTATATTTAACAAATTCGTAGCCTTCATTTAAGGTATAACTAATATTTTCTACTACCTCTTCATAGTAATATTCGCCACCACCTACAGTACTACTTACACCTTTATCTCCTGTAACTGTTAATGTATATCTATTTCTTGAATAATTATAAATTACTACAGCGCTACCATCAGCTTTGATTGTTACTTGTTTTAATTCTTCTGGGGATGTAAAGCCTGCTTCAATATTTTCTAATAATGGAGCATCTACCGTACTATCTGTTGTTCCTTCATGTTTTTCTATTTTACATAAATTTGCTTCTGTACAATCACTAACATTTTGAACATTAGCATAATTACCTTCAGTATCCATGAAAACATGTAATACTGTATATGGTGTATCTTCATTAGCTTTATAGAATGCTTCTATTTCTATATCACCTGTTATAGTATTTGCTTCAATTACATTGCCATCAATTTTTTCACCATTTACTGTAAAATAATCAAAACTATAGCCTGCTTTTGTTGGTTTTTCTATTTCTATTTTATCTTCTACGGTATAACTTTCTGGTAAATTTTCTGTTACTTCACCATCATTTAACTTATAAGTTATTCCATATTCTATAGTTTTTGTACTAGCCTTTAATTCAATATCTTCAGCTCCAATAGTTACAGTAATCTTATTAGTTGTTTCTTCATTTGACCAATTAGTAAATTCATAACCAGGTTTTAGGGCTACTTCAACATTAACTTTTTCTTCATAGTAATATTCGCCACTACCTATAGTACTACTTACACCTTTATCTCCTGTAACTTTTAATGTATATTTATTTCTTCCATAGTAATATTTAACTACTAATTTGCCATCTCCTAAGACTGTTACTTCTTCTTTTTGAGGTGCACTAAAGCCAGTATAGTCTTTTACTTCTGGTGTTACTTTACTATCGGTTGTTCCTGTTAATTTATCGGTATCTTTTAAGGTATAATGTTCTCCATCTATATCCATTAGATAATGTTCTACTGTATATGGTGTATTTTCATTAGCTATTGTTAATACATTTATAGTTTTATTTTCAGCTCCCATAACAAATGAATCGTTTTCTAATTCTTCACTATAATTGTTAAATGTATAACCAGCATTTAAACTATAACCAACTTTTACAGTTTCGCCATAATAATATTCACCAGTTCCAGTTGTATTACTTACACCTTTATCACCATTAACTGTTAATGTATATTTATTTCTCGCATAGTAATATTTGACAACTAATTTGCCATCTGCTAAAATTTGTGCTTTTTCAACACTTGGACTTGTAAATCCTGGATAACTTTTTACACTTGGACTAACTGTACTACCTATTTTTCCATTTAATATTTCTTTTTCATTAACTTCAGTATATTTACCATCTAATCCCATTAAGTAGTGTTCTACAGTATAACTAGTTAATTCATTTTTTTCCGTAGTAGTTTCGCCATTTTTATTCCATTTAGCAACAATATTAATATTGTTAATGACTTTACTAGTAAAGTCATATTCTTTTTCGCCAACATACCAGCCAGCAAAAGTATAACCTTTTCTAGTCGGTTTCTTTGGTTCTTTAATTGTCGAACCATACTCTACTTCTAATTTGCTATTTTCTTTACCATTGTCATATTCAAAAGTTACTGTATACTTATTTTTGGTAAATCTCGCTTCCAATTTAAGATCTTCTTCTATCGGAGTGGTAATATCAAATTTTTCTCCATCTAAATACCAACCTTCAAATGTATATCCTTCTTTAGTCGGTACCTTTACTCCTTCTAGAGTATCACCTTTATGAATATTGGCTTGATAAAATAAATCATTATCAACCGTTAATTCAATTTTGTATCCCTTATTACATGATGTTAATAACAAAATTATGATTACTATTATTATGACTGCTACTATCCCACCTATATAATAAAGTTTCTTATTGTTAGAATCTTTCTTCATCAAAACCTTTCCCTCCTACATATTTACGTTTTTATTTTACATTTATTTTCTTATTCTGTCAATTAATTTGTCGATTTTTGGCAATCTTTTAAAAATTTAAAAAACAGCCAATAATGAATGTTTTCAAATTACTAAATTTTTAATTAAAAATACAGCATATAAAGGAATAGATTTAATATGTGTTTCTGGATTATATCCAAAATCTTTTAAACTGATTCTTATCATATATTTTGGATGATACAAATCATTATAAACTTTTAAACTTTTTGACTGCGTATTTTCATCTGCCTTAACTTCAATAGGAATTATTCCATCATTTGCCGTTGAAATAAGAAAATCAATTTTTGCTTTTCTAGCTCCCCGCCAATATAATAAATCGATACCATTAGCTTTTAATTCATTGGCTACATAATTTTCTGTAATAATACCTTTATATATTTTCATATCATCTAAAATAATGGTTTTTATATCATTATTTATTAATCTGTTAAAAATACCAACATCAGAATAATATACTTTAAATACATCATTATCAACAAAACCTAGTAAGGGTTTTTCTGGCAATTTAACACATTTACATATTTGCACCATGTTACTTTCCACAAGCCAATTTAATGATAATGAATATTCTCGTGATTTAGCATGGGAATCAATTACAGAATATTGAAACTTCTTTGAAACATTTTGCAATTGAGAAGATAAAGAGTTATAGATATTTCTAATTTTCAAAGTTTCACTAGCATTTGAAACATGATTATTCATATCATTTTTATAGTCTTCAATAATATTATTTAACTTTGATAAATCATAATTATAATAATCATTTCCACATTCTATTAAAGCTTTAACACTTTCGGGCATTCCTCCTGATAATAGATATCTTCTATAATAATCTATGGCTTTATCATGAACAATACCCATTGTTTCATTTTTGGCAAAACAACTTTTAATTTTATCTATTAATGCTTCTTGGTTAAATGCAATTAAAAATTCTTCAAAATCCATAGGATACATATATAATCTAGTAACTTTACCAACAGGAAAAGGTTTATTTAATCGAGCTAGTTTAACGCCACGCAAGGAACCGGCACAGATTAATCGCACATTACGATGTTTTTCATTAAAATACTTTAATTCAGAAATTAGTTCTTCACTTTCTTGAATTTCATCAATAAATAAAACACTATCTTCTTGATCAAAATCAAAGTCTAATAATAATTTTAAATCATTATATTTTTTTTCTGATGAATTATTGGATGCATATAATTTAACAACATCAACATCATATAATAAATTTATCCTTTTGTAATTCTTAAATTCTTTTTGACAAAATTCATCAATTATAAATGTTTTCCCACATTGCCTTACTCCTAAACAATTAATAGTTTAAAATCTTTAGTATTTTTCCATTCAATTAAATCATCATAAATTTTTCTTTTCATCATAATACCCCTAACTAATTTAATTATAGCATATTTACACTTTTTCGCACCCACTTTCCACTAAAATTCACACTTTTTTGTATTCACTTTTCGTTAAAATTCACACCTTTTTTTACCCACTTTTTCATAAAAAAATAGCTAATACCATAGAAGTATTAACTATTTTATATTAATTTTATTCAGTAACTCTTGGTTCAAAAGAAATATGCCATTTAGTTATAACACTAGAATCAAAATATAAACCATCTGCTGGCACTATTTCTAATGTCGCTTTAAGAACTCCTAAATCCTCATTTTTCATTCTAAAGGCACCCTTACCTACTACAGCTTCAAAATCATCTAATAATGAATAACCAAAATTCCAAAAATTATTACCTTTTACATCATCGTAAGTAACTTTAACAGGTTGCATACCTTCTAAGGTAATAATAACATAACCTATTTTTTCATCACCTAAATAATCTTGCATTGCTGTTTTTAATCCAGCACCTTGCATTGTTCCAAATACTGTTGATGTTGGTTTATTATACTTAAATATCATATTATCATTTTCAACCACTAATTCATAATGAGTAGTTTTATGATCATTAATATATTTAGTATTTCTATCAACTAATGTTTTATATTCATTGTTATCAATTTTAACTAATTTTTGAAATCTTAATTCATAATTAATTTCATCTTTATTATCGGCAGTTCTAGCATATTCTTGATTTAATTTTACTTGAACATTAACTTTTTTAGTATCTAAAATTTCATATTTTTGACCTTTAATACTTTCAAAATCTTCACTATCACTTAAAGCAGCAATTAAACTTTTTAAAGTAGTTTCAATATTATTTAGTTCTGTATTTTTAAAACTAAATATTTTTTTATCATAAGTAAAATTAATTTCTAAAACTTTAGAATCACTTAAGATACTTTCGATATTTGCTTTTAATCCATCTAAAACTGAACTATCATTTTCAAAGGTATTTTCATAGTTATAGAATCCCCATACTACTTCATTTTCATCAACTTTAGTAGCAATTTCATCTATACTACTAGTCATTTCATTAGATAATTCATTTTCTTCGACTATTTCATACCATTTAGCTGTTAAAGTTATATTTTCAGTGCGTCCTTTAGTAATGTCAGTAATAATATTTTCATCATCACCATTAACTATCCAACCACCAAATAAATAACCATCTTTAACCGGAACTGGTAAAGCAAATTCACTTTCAATTGTATAAGTTTTTAAAGTTTCACAATCTTTACAAGTTTCTCCATCTTGTAAATCATAAGTAATTTCATAATCAATTGCTTTCCAAATTGGATATAAAGTAATATTTTGTGCTACCATTGGCGTGTTAAAATCAAATACTACTTGTTCTTCATCTTCCTTATTTAAACTCCAACCATTAAGTTCATAACCTAATCTTGTTGGGGTATAAAATTCTTTATTTTCGTTATCTTCTAAAACATTTGGAATTAACTCTTTATAATAGACTAATATAGAACGTTCATCTGTATTATTAAATGCTCCTAAAGTAGTTTCAAAAGAAACTTCATATTGATTAACTTCAAAAACAAAAGTTATTTCTAAATCGCCACAATTACCAGCTTCAATAATATTATCAGCAATTTCTTCACCATTTACTAAATATTTAACAAATGTATAACCTAAAACCTCTGGTTCTACTAGTGTTATTTGATCTTTTATTGTATAACTTGTTGGATTAGAATTTTGAACTTCTTCTTCAAGGCCATTATTAAATTCTGATTTATAATTAATAGTATAATTAATTAATTCAGTAGTAGCCTTTAAAGTTATATCTTTGGCTTCAACAACATATTCAAATTCTAAATCAGTATTAAGATTACTCCAATTATTTAATTTATAACCATTATTTAATGAAGCTCCAACACTTACTTTAGCACCATAGTAATAAATACCTTCACCAAAGACATCAGAAATACCTTCATCGCCTTCTACCGTTACTTGATATTTATTTCTAGTATAATAATATTCTATTTCGGCTTTGCCATCACCAGTAACAGTCATTTCTTTAAGTTCTGGAGCACTAAAGCCTTCATAATCTTTAGTTTCTGGTTTAATAGTTGTATCAGTTGTACCTTTTAATATTTCTGTTTCTTTTAAGGTATAATGTTCACCATCTAAATCCATTATATAATGTTTAACTGTATATAAAGTATCAGTATTAGCTTGAGATTTTACTTTTACTTCTATATCATTTGCAGGCATTGTATAAACATTATCTTCAACTGAAACATTATACTCACTAAATGAATAACCAGCTTTTAAGGTATAACTTAAAGCTATTTTTTCACCATAATAATATGTGCCATTTCCAGTAGTATTAGTAATACCATTATCACCACTAATAGTTAAATTATATTTATTTCTTGGATAATAATATTTAATTACTGTACTACCATCAGCTTTAACTGTCGCACTTTGTTTTTCTGGAGCAGTAAAACCAACAAAATTTTTAGGTTCTGGACTTACTGTACTATTAATTTTTCCTTTTATAGTTTCTGTTTTAGAAGCTACTGTATAAGTACCATCTAAATTCATTAAATAATATTCAACATTATAACTAGCAGTTGTAACTTTTGTCCATTTAGCTGTAATAACCATATCTCTAGTTATTTTAGTATTGAAGTCAAATTCTGTTTCACCAACATACCAACCTACAAAAGTATAACCACTTTTCTTAGGATTTTTTGGTTTTTCTACTAATTCATTATATTTAACTTCTTCTTTTAAATTTTCACTATCATTATCTAAATTAAAAGTAACAGAATAAGTATTAATTGTAAATTTAGCTTCTAAAACTACATCACCTTCAACCGGTGTCTTAGAATCAAATTTTTCACCATTTAAATACCAACCATCAAATGTATATCCTTCTTTAGTTGGATTACTTGGTAAATCAACAGTATCACCATCTTTTACTTTATTAATTTCTTGATAGATTTCATTATCTACCGTTAATGTAACAGTAAATTTTTCTTTAGAACAGGCTACTACTAATACTACAATTATTGCTACAAGTACTAGAGCCATTCCTATTCCTATAAATACTTTCTTATTGGACTTATTTTTCATAATTCCCCCTACCTACTTCTTTCTATTTTTAGATAAGCCAAAACGCCTTCCTTAGGAAAGCGCTTTAACCCATCTTTATTCTTTTATTCTTATTCTGCTGTTGTTTGATTAAATACTAATGTATAAGTTATAGGATCACCATAACCATAATTAATAGTAGCTGTTGCTGTTTTACCAATTACATTTTTAAGCGTTAAGTCATTATCTTGACCAACCATAGCTTGTAATAATTCAGCAGCTAGATTAACAACAGTTTCTTCTTGTTCAAGGTTTTCCATTGGTACATTTACGGCACCTTTACCTTCAACAGTATAAGAAATTGATTTTGCTCCTTTAACAATTTCTTGGAACATTCCTACAATGCCACTATCTTTAAATTGTGATAATAAAGTTTCGCCCTTATTAGCACTTACTGTAAATGTTGCAGTTTTTGTTTCTGCATCATAAACAATACTATCAAAACCATATTCAGGATGATTTGCTAAACCATTATTTAATGTTTGAGCATCATTAGTTAATGCTTCATCTTTAACAGTTTCAACATCATAAGCAAATTCTAAATAGTAAGTACCAGTTTCACCATTAGCATATGTTACTACTGCATGAGCTTTTTTACCAGCAACTGCTCCTAATGTTAAATCTACACCTTCACCAGCCATTTTTGTTAAAATTTCAGCTGCATAACCTTCAATCTCAGTATCATCTAAATCTTGTGTTAAATCAATTGATTCTGAACCTTGTACCTCATCACCAATATAATAAACTACACTAGCAGCACCTTTAATAAATTCTTTAAATAATTCTACTACAGTACTGTCTTTAAATTGAGATAAATTTGCTGTTGGATCAGCTATTTCAAATTTAGCTAAATTTTGTGTTGCATCATAAGTTACAGTTTTAAATCCCCAGTCAGAACGTGAAGCAATTTCAGAAGCTAATGTTGTAGCAGCATCACCTAAAACTTCGTCTTTTGCTTCTTCAACATTATAAGTGAATTCTAATGTATAAACAACTACATCACCAGTATTATAAGTAACTGTTGCTGTTGCAGTCCTACCAGCTACTGAACCTAATGTTAAATCAGCATCATCATCAATCATAGCTTTTAATACTTCAGCAGCATAAGATCTAACATTTTCTTCAGTTAATCCTTCTTCTGCTAAATCAATAGAACCACTCTTACCATTGCTAGTAGTATAATCAACTTTTGTTGCACCCTTATAATTTTCTAAGAATAAGTTTACAATACCACTATCTTTAAAAGTTGCAAGTAATGCTGTTGGATCTAAAATGTCAAATGTTAATTTATTATTTTCATATTTAACACTTCTAAAGCCATATTTATCATCACCTGTAACAGTAGTATTTAATTCATTAGCAGCTTCTGTTAAAGCATCATTTTTAACAGCTTTAATATCATATGTAAATGTTAATGTATAAGTTGCAATACTACCATCTGCATAAGTAACTGTTGCTGTTGCAGTTTTACCAGCTACTGAGCCTAATGTTAAATCACCGTCACCAACCATAGCTTTTAAAACTTCTAAAGCAAAACCTTCAATGTCTTCATCAGTTTCACTACCAGTTAATGTAATTGTATTACCACCATTTTCTGTAGTATATTCAACTTTAATTGCTCCAGCATAATTGTCTTTAAATAATTCTACTATGCCACTATCTTTAAATTTTGCAAGTAAAACTTCTGGATCAGCAATATCAAATGTTAAAACATTATTTACAAATGTAACACCTCTAAAGCCATAATCTTCATTTTCTTTAACTGTAGAATCTAATTCTGCAGCTGCATTAGTTAAGATTTCTTCCTTTTCAGTAACAAAATCATAAACAAAAGTCAATGTATAAGTTTCTGTATAAGTATTACCATCTTCATCAATATATGTAACAACAGCATTCATACTCTTATTAGCTACTGATGCGTAATTTAATACTTCAACATCACCAGCCATTTCTTTTAAAACTTCGGCTGCTAAACTAATAATATCATCGTCTTCTAATCCTTTAACATCTATTGGACCATTATTACCATAAGCTACACTTACTGCACCATAGTTACCATTTACGAATTCTTTAATTAATTCTACTATGCCGCTATCTTTATAAGCTGCTAAACTTCTAGATGGATCATCAATATAAAATGTTGCAGTATGATTTTCATAAGTTATTTTATCAAATCCATAGCTTGCTGCATTACTATTTAAAGATTCTACTTTTGCTTTAATAGCAGGATCAATAATAGCTGATTTTATATAATTGTAATTTATATAACGTATATCAACTTCAGTTGTACCATCACCAAATGCTGTGCCATTTCCTATTTCATTTGAATCTAATTTCCAACCAATTGCTTGAAAATTATCATCATAAATTCTTTCGATTCTATAAATTGTCATAGAACTTAATAAATCTTTAATATTTGTAACATTTTCTTTATCAAGAATAATACTGTCTGCTGATGCTAACATAATATCTTGTATTTTAAAATCTTGATAATTAGATGTATAAGCATATTTACCTACAACAAATATGTAACCAGCATTTTCATCATAAGCTAATGCTTCTTCACCTAATGAATTAACATTCATTTCTTTTGCATTAACAGAAACAATAGAAATAAAGAATGCTACTAAAATTAAAGAAAACAATTTAATATTTTTTTTCATATTCTTTATTTTTCCTTTCATTATTTTATCTATACTCAACTGATGCCGTTACTTTTGTACCATTTTTTAAAGTCAATGTAGCTGTTGACAATTTATCAGCAACTTCTTCTTTAGTAATTGTACCTCTTGTAGAAGTTGCACGAAGGTTACCAATTACAAAACCAGTATAATCATTTGTAGACATAGCTACACCATTTCTATAAACAGCATAAGTATATTGTAGAGATCCCATATTAGCCCCTAATTCTTTACTAGTAAGTATAATTGAATAAACAGCACTAACATGAATAGTAATTGAACCAGTTACACCACTACCATCTTTTGCAGTAGCTGTAATTACTACATCACCTTCACCAACAGCATGAACATTACCATTTTGATCAACTGTTGCAACATTTGCATTGCTTGTTGACCATGTAACTTCTTTATTTGTTGCATTTTCTGGAGAAATTGTTGCAGTTAATTTTTGATCTGTATTCCAGTCCATTTCAGTTTTACCATTAACAGTAATTCCTGTAACCAAAACATTTTCTGGTTCAGGTTCACTTGGTGTTGTTGGCGTTGTTGGTTCTTGTGCTGGTTTTGCCTTAACTGTAACTTTAATTTCTACTGTTTTACCATCTACAGTAGCAGTAACAGTGGCAGTACCTACACCTTTAGCAGTGATTTTACCATTTTTATCAACAGTTACCACTTTGGTATTACTTGATTTCCAAGTAGCAGTTTTATTAGTCGCATTACTTGGAGTAATAGTTAATTTAACTTTATAAGTTTCACCAACTGTTAAAGTTAATGATGTTTTATTAGCTTTAACACCAGTTACTTTTACTTCTTCAGTCTTAACACACTTACAATTTTCTTTATCTAAAGTGTAACCACTCTCACAAGTAAGGGTACATTCATCATCGCCTTGCATTGCTTCTGCCCACTTAGCATGTAATGTTATATTTTTTGTAACTTTAGTATTGAAGTTATATGGATTAGTATCATTTATATTTAAATACCATCCAGCAAAAGTATAACCTTCCCTAGTTGGATCTTCTGGTTCTGTAACAGTTTCACCTTCTTTTACTGTTTGACTGCTAACAGCTGAACCACCATTCGAATCAAAAGTAACTTTGTATTCTTTAACAGCACATCCCTTTAATAAAAGAATTGCTATTACTATTACTGCTATTACAGCTACTACAATAGCTACTATACCTTTTTTTCCTTGCATTATAATTTACTCCTTTCATTTAAAATTATAAAAACTTTGGCTATAATTAATTATATGCCTAATCCATAATTTATTTACCCGCCTACTTTCACCTCTTTCTTGCCATTTTGTCAAATTGTTTCCTATTTGTCGACATTATTTGACAAACTTCTAATTACATTATAACATAACTTTTTGAAAAGTACATATTATTTTTTTAGAAATTCTTTTTTTAGTCAATTAGATAGTCAAATTGGCAAATACTGGCTTTTAAAAGCATGAAAAAAGACCATTAAATTAGCTTTAACAGTCTTCTTGGTTTACTTAATCAATTAATCAATATTGATGTATTTTTTAGTTTCTTTTTCTTTTTCTTCAACTTTAGGAATTTCTAATTTTAAAGTTCCGTTTTTAAATGAACCTTTAACATCTTCTACTTCGATATCATCACCAACATAGAATGAACGAGAACATTCACCAAAATATCTTTCTCTTCTTACAAATTTGCCTTTGCTCTTTTCTTCGTTATCTTTATTCATTGTTGCACAAACAGTTAAATAACCATTGTCAATATCAACTTTAATGTCTTCTTTTTCATAACCAGGCAAATCAATTATAATGTCATAGCAATCATCATGTTCTTTTATATCTGTTCGCATTACTTTAGATTCGTGGCTATCAAAGAACGGATCATTAAATAAGTCCTCCCATAAATCAAATGAATTTCTTTTTGGTATCATCATCATATTAATCATTTCCTTTCTCATCTATAATTATAATACCCGTAAGAAGTATTTTTATCCCTCTTACATTTATAATTATAGCACATTTTTTAGCAATTGCAAGCCTTGAGTGCTAATTTTATGAAAATTATAGAAAAAATTAAGCATTATAAGGTACAACACCAGTTAAACTACACTTTTCAAAAATATCCGCAATATCTTCTTTAATTAATTCGCCGTATTTATTTTCAAAATAGAAATAATATTTTTGCTTTTCTTTTAAAAGATTTCTTGTTTCTTTGTTTAAGCTTCTTTCCAAAACTACTTCTTTACCATTGCTATCTTCAATAGTCAAACGAAGCAAATACATGGTATCATTAGCCTCTAATTCTTCAATTTTCGTAATGGTATAAATCCGGTTAAAAGACTTACTTTCAAAAAAGTTCTTTCCACAAGCTCCATTTTTAAAAGCTGTAGTTGAATCCATATATTCACCAATATAAATATCATTATTACCATCACTGGTTTGACATTTAATAATTGTATATTGTTTACTAAAAGCCACATTATCTTTTTTTGTTTGATAAATTTCTGTTCCCCCATCTTTTAAAGTTTTAACTAAATCTAAATATTCTACTATTTTTTGAAAAGAATCAGCTACTTTTTTATCATTTTGCCATAACTCTTTTAAGTTAATAATTTCATTTTGTTTATTAATATATACTTCTCCGGTATTATATAAGTAAACATTAGCATTACCAATCTTAGTATAAGGAACGATAATAGGTTCTATATCATATATATTAACTACTTTGGTTTTATCTTGGACTTTTTCTTTAGGAAAGAAAAAATCTTTAGTTAAAAAACCACTGCCAATACCTAATAAAAAAATGATAAGGGCGACGAATATTAAAATAAATTTCTTTTTCATAATTTACCTACTTTTCTCTAATACTTATATAAATAATCAAGCCTTTTAAAATATTTTTACCTTCTTCAGAAAGATCTAATTCAGAAATTTCATTACTGCACTCTAAATATAATTCATCTAGATAATCTAAAACATGATGATAAGCTCCACTTTTATAAAGCAAACTTCTAACCATGGCTAAATCTGTAGAACTGATTTTATCTTTACCATAATATTTTAAAAATTCCTTACGATATTTAGTTTTCATTATATAAGAATATAGTAAAGTTTGTTTATATTCGGAAATATCACTTGTATTAGGTTTACCAATAACATCTGAAGAGGCATATATTCCTAAAAAGTCATCTTTTAATTGAAAAGCAATACCGATTTTTTTTAAGATGTTTAATAAACTATCAGTAACTTCTTGACTGGCTAAAGCATAACCTAATATAAAGGGACCAATAATGGTATACCAACTAGTTTTTAATTCATAGATATCAAAGATATCTTTTTCGGCGACTTCTTGAAAATTATATTTACTTTGAAAAGGAAGGTATACATCAATAATTTCGCCTTTAATAGTTTTAATAATAATATCATTATATAATTCTAAAATTCTTTCTAAATTAGCATGATTTTTATAATTTTTGATAATTATCTTATTAGCTTCATAGAAGCCTAAATCGCCAGCACAAATACCAATTGAATTAGCTAACTTAACTGTATCATGATAATATCTATCGTTCTTTTTAAGATTTAAATATTTTTCACAAATTCTTCTTGGAATTGTTTCTTTGCCTCTTCGTAATTTGGCATTATCAATAATATCATCATGAATTAAAACAGCTGTTTGAAATAATTCATAAGCATAAGCTAAATCTAAATAACTATCATCTTTTGCACCACTTCCTAAATAATAACCTAAACCAATTAAAGTGGCTCTTATATATTTGCCATCACTATTTAAAGCAATTATATCTTTGACTACATTTTGAACTAAAGGATTATCTTGCAAATCTAAAAGTTTAGTGTTAACTTCGTCTTGACTAGTTTGCATCTTTTTGAAACATTCTTTATAAAAAATTATAAAGTTGCTTAAGTAATAAAAATCCATTATTTCTTTTATAGGTGTTTCTATTCCGCCGATTAAAGCGATATTTTGAACTTTGTCATTTTTTAATAGGAAATGATAAAATTCCAAAGGATTAGCCATTATTAAAACATTTTTAGCTCCCTCAATATTATTTTTTAATTCCATATTAGTAAAACTAGTCTTACTACCAATAATAAAGACATAATCTTTTCCTAAAGAAATAACTCGAGCATTATCAGATACTTTTTTAAATATTGGACAGATATTATCTTCAACAATAATTTCTAAATTACTATATTTATTCTTTATTTTTTCAATCAAAGTATTATATTCTTTTTTGTGTAAACTGTTTTCAATTACTACATATTTCTTTTTGGTTTCACTAATATTTTCTAAATCTTCTTCTTTAGTAATAATTAAGCCTTGATCTTCACAATAACTATTTAAAACTTTAACTTCGGCGCTTTCTTTATTACCGACAATAACAATTTCATAGCCTTTTTGATAGTATTCTAAAATATTAGTATATATAGCTTTAAATTTATCACAAACTGGATCATAATATTCAATATTATTAGCTTCTAAATAATCGATAACTTTTTTATTACTGCCAAAAAGTCCTAATATGACAATATCGTTACTACAAGCATCAGCTATATTATCTAAAAATATGATTCCCAATTCTTGAAATTCCTGATGAACTTTAGGATTATCAATTATATCTTTATAAAGACAAATATTTTTCGGATGTTCACTATTTTGTTCACGTTCATATATTTCATAGACTAAATTTAAAGCTTTTTCACATCTTTTACAAGCTCCAGTATAATCACTAACTTCGATATTCATCCATAACCTCCCATTTAATTACTTATTTATATTTTAACATACTTTTTCGAAATTTTAACCTAAAAAAAGAAATTGATATGGCAATCGCATAAAAAAAATAATGTAAAATTATGGTACAATTACTTTTTATAGTAAAAAAAATCATGTATTCT
>CANQTA010000003.1 GCA_947626655.1 uncultured Bacilli bacterium | reverse complement strand
AATTTATCTAAAATAGAAGATATATCAAGGATGTTTGCAAATGATACAAATTTAATAGAATTAAAATTACCAAAAGCATCGTATAATTTATTAAATGATAGACAAAAGTATGATGCCATGTTTGGAGGAGATGCAACTCGTGATGATGGTATACCATTAAAATACTTAGCAGTTCCAAACAACATAACTGTCTATACCGAATCATCCCAAGTAGATTGGGTCAAAGCAAGACTTCAAGAAGCTTTAGGTGAAAATAATAATAGTACAGTTATTGCATATGAATAACATATTAAAAGAAAGATGTTAATATATTGTTAATATCTTTTTATTTTTCATTTATTTTTCCAGAATACTAGTATAAAATAAAAATGGTAGATATTTATGAAGTATTTAAGTGAAGAAATAATTAAGGATAAAAAAGTATTATTAAGATGTGATTTTAATGTACCTATAAAAAATAACATTATATGTGATGATGCCAAAATTAAAAGTAGTTTAAAAACAATTAACTTATTATTAAAGAATAATAATACAGTGATTATTTTAAGTCATTTTGGTCGCATTGAAAATGAAAAAGACAAAAAGAAAAATACATTAAAACCGGTATATGAATATTTAAAGAAAATATTAGATCTTGAATTTATTTCCAATCCCTTAGATTTAAGTAAAATAAATTCTTCTTCTAAAAAATGTTTTTTAATTGAAAATACTAGATTTACTGATGTACCAACCCCAAAAGAATCTGTTAATGATCTAAATTTAGCTAAATATTGGAGTGATTTTGCTGATGCGTTTGTAATGGATGCTTTTGCTTCCCTTCATCGCTTGCATACTTCAACAGCAGGTATTAGTACTTTTTTACCAACGTACTTGGGTTTATTAGTTGAAGAAGAATTAAAAAAACTATCTCCATTAATAAATAATACTCCATCTCCTTTTGTAGTTATTATGGGTGGTGCTAAAATTGATGATAAAATAACAATCATAGAAAGTATGCTTCAAAGATGTGATAAATTAATTTTAACTGGTGGAATACTAAATACTTATTTAAAAGTAAATGGTTATAATATTGGTAAAAGTATCGCTAGCAAAAAAGCCGAAGTATTAGTAAAAGTATTAGAAATTTTAAAAACAAATGCTGATAAAGTTATTTATAGTAATTGTTTTATAGTTAAAAGGCATAATACTCCAGTTCAAATATCAATTGAAGAAATCGAAGATGACGATATTATATTAGACAATGTTATTAATTTAAATGATATAATTGCTAATGCTAAAATTATTTTCTTTAATGGTACCTGTGGTAAATATGAAGAATCAGGTTATGAAATAGGAACTAAAAAATTACTAAATGATTTACAAAAAACTACTGCTGCTGTTTACATCGGTGGTGGTGATACGGGTGCTTCGGTTCATAAATTTAATAAAGAAAATAATTACACTTATATTTCTAGTGGTGGTGGTGCAACTTTGGAATATGTGGCTTATAAAAAATTAGCAGCTTTAGAATACATTAAAAATAATGATACTGAAAAATAAAGTCAAAAAACTTTATTATTTATAGAATAAGTAAGAAATTACTTGTTTTTTAATCTTTATCTATCTTTTTCGACAAAAATCAACAACGTTTGACGTAAATAGACAAAACTTGTCAATAATTACTCTAGATTTTTGTCAAATAATCTTTTATAATGAATACACAAGCAGTACATAATATTTTAAAAGAGGAGAATAGAAAAATGAAAAACAGCATTAACGTTTTAGTTATTGATAATAATGAATCTTTAACTAAAGACATTGAGAAGTATTTCAGCAGTCACGAAGTAATTAAAGTAGTAGCTTGTAAAAAAGATGGTGAAGAAGGACTAAGTTATATCATTAATCATGAAAATGAATTTGATGTAATTGTAATGGATCTTATTTTACCTCGCCTAGATGGTTTATTTATCCTTAGTGAAATTAACAAAAGAAAAATTCAAAAGAATATTATTATCACCACAAATTTTAAAGATGAAGCCATTTTAGAAGAAGCCAACAATTATGGCATTGATTATTATATGTTAAAACCCATTAACTTTATGAGTTTAGAAAAAAGAATATTATCAGTTGGTATAAAATATAATACTAAATCAGCTCGAATATTTGAACAAGAAGCCTACATTACTGATTTATTACATAATTTAGGTATTCCATCTCATATTCGTGGTTATCAATATATAAAAGAAGGCATTTTAATAGTTTATCGCAATAATAACGTAATTTCTTATATTACTAAAGATGTCTATCCGGAAATAGCTAAAAAATTTCATACCACTCCGACGAGAGTTGAAAGAGCTATAAGGCATGCTATTGAAGTTAGTTGGACAAGAGGAGATATCAATTTAATGGAAGATATTTTTGGTAATAGTATTAATGTTAATCGTGATAAACCTACTAATTCTGAATATTTAACAACTATTGCTGATCGGTTAAAAGTTCAAAATAATTTAATCTATAATTAGAGCTAAGGCTCTTTTTTAAATTTCAAAAAAGTATTATAATGATTAATAGGTGGTAATCCTTGAAAGAAGATATTTATTATGAAATAGGTAATGAGTCATTTAATTATCGAGTTGCTGTTATTATAAGAAGAAATAATGATATTCTTTTACAAGTCAATACTTTAGTACCTTTTTTAGTTTTTATTGGTGGTCGTGTTAGTTTAGGTGAAACTTCAGTTCAAGCTGCCATCCGTGAATTTAAAGAAGAAACAGGTATTGATACAATTCATAAAAAAAGCATTGCTTTAATTGAAAATTTCTTTAAATCGTCTTATAATGGGCAAAATTATCATGAAATTTTAATAGTCCATGAATTAGAATTTCAAGATAAAAGCTTATATCAAGAAGAGGTATTTTCCACTATTGAAAAAAAACATCAAAATCATATTACCTTCCATTGGTTTGATATTGAAGATTTAAAAGATAAGGATATCCGTCCAAAAATAGTTTTAGATTTACTCGCTAAACAGGAATTTCAATATATAATTAATAAAGACTAATTTGTATTTTTAATTTAAGTATGTTATATTAGAAAAAGGTGAAACTAAATGAAAAAAATATTAACAATTATTTTAGATGGGTTTGGTTTAAGAGATGAAGAATATGGTAATGCCATTAAGAAAGCTAATATGCAAACATTTCAAACTCTATGGAATGAATATCCTCATTCTATATTAAGTGCATCTGAAGAACCAGTAGGCCTTCATAAAGGGCAATTTGGTAATAGTGAAACTGGTCATTCTACCATTGGAGCTGGTCGACTTTTAAAACAAAATGAAACTTTAGTAGATGAATTTTTAACTAGTAATGTATTAGATAATCCAATCTTTCAAAAACTTTTACAAAATAAAACCAAAGATATTCATATCATGGGCCTTTGCAGTGATGGCAATGTTCATGCTGGAATTGATGATTTTATAAATATGTATTTATTATTAATCAAAAATGGTTTTACTAAAATTCATTTTCATTTAATAACTGATGGCCGTGATACTTCTGTTCATTCCTCTCTTAATTATCTAAACCAAATTCAAACCCTTATATCTGAACATCAAATCGGTGATATTGCTACTATCTGTGGTCGTTATTATGCAATGGATCGTGATAAACATTATGATAGAACTCTAAAATATTATGATTTAGTAACAAAAGGCTATGGTATTGAAACTACTAATATAAGCGGTATTATTAATAAGATGTATGAAAAAAATATTACTGATGAATTTATTAATCCTATCTTAGTAAATAGAAAAGGCTTAATCAAAAATGGCGATGCCTTAATATGGATGAATTATCGTGCTGATCGTGCTAAACAAATTTTAAGAACATTTGTAGATCCTGAATTTAAAGAATTTAATACTTATGATATGCATAATTTAGAAGTTTATAGTTTTTTACCAATTGATAAAGAAATACCCACTAATAATTTTATTCCTGAACCCGTTATCACTAATCCTTTAGGTATTTATTTATCAAAGCTTGATTTAACCCAAGCTCGTATTGCTGAGACTGAAAAATACCCTCATGTTACTTACTTTTTTGATGGTGGATTTCTCGGTAAAATTCCTAAATGCAATACTTTCCATATTCCATCCCCTCATGTTGCTACCTATGATTTAAAACCTGAAATGAGTGCCGTTGAAGTTACCAAAAAAACTATTGAGTGTATGATGCAAGATTATGATTTTATTCTAGTCAATTTTGCTAATCCCGATATGGTCGGTCATACTGGTAATTTTGATGCCACGGTTAGTGCTTGTATGGCTGTAGATATTTGTCTTAAAAAAATAATCGAAAAAGCCGATGAAAATTTTTATAAGGTTATAATTTTAGCTGACCACGGCAATGCTGATATTATGCTTGATGCTAATGGTAATAAAGTTACTACCCATACTTTAAGTAAAGTTCCTTTTATTTTATTAGATAAACAAGTTAAATTAAAAGAAAATGGCGATCTAACTATGGTTGCTCCAACGATTTTAGAATATATGGATATAGCTATTCCTGAAGAAATGAAAGAAACCGATATTCTATTAAAAAAATAAGAGGTTTAAATGACTAGTAGTAAAAAAAAGAAAATTTATTTTTATGGTTTTATTCTTGTTTTTTTAATCATATTATTTATTGTTATTAGTTTTAGTTATTTCATCACTTATCAAAATGTTAATATTACAACTACTAAGTCTAAGCCCCAAATACCAATAAATGATGAAAATAACCCACCAAAAGAAGATAATCAAGAACCAGAAAGAAGTGAATATGAAATTACAGCTAATTTAAGAAATCAAGAATATTATTTGGAAAGAAACTATCAAAGATATTTGGATTATGCTCAAAAATATCCCCAAAAATCTTATAAAGATGTTGTTACCGAAGTCAATTGTAATATTGATAAAGAATTTTATACTAATACTGAAGCTAGCAATCTAGAAACTGGAACTTTAATATTAGTAAATAAATTTTATACTTTAAATAATAACTATGTTCCTGAATTAGTTGAAATGGATTCACAATATTCCCATGCTAGCACTAAAAAAATGCATCCCGAAGCCTATGATAATTTAGTAAAAATGATAAATGCTGCTTTACTTGATAACATTATATTATATGATGTTTCTAGTTATCGTAGTTACCAAACTCAAGACACTTTATATAATAATTATGTAAAAAGAGATGGTGCCAGTGCTGCCGACCGTTATTCAGCTCGCCCAGGTTCATCTGAACATCAAACCGGTTTAGCAACCGATTTAAATACCGCTTCCTCAAAAGCTCATTTTGAAAACAGCAAAGAATTTGCTTGGTTAAATAATAATGCTCATAAATTTGGTTTTATTTTAAGATATCCAAAAGATAAAGAATATTTAACTGGATATAAATTTGAACCATGGCATTATCGTTATGTAGGTGTAGAAGTTGCCACTTATATCAAAGAACACGATATTACTTATGAAGAATATTATGCTTATTTTATTGTTTCAAAATAACTTTAAATAATATAAAAAATATGTTATCATTAAATAGAATAGTGTGGAAGGAAGTATGAAGTAAATGAATAATAATCAAAATTTGAATGGTACTCTTACTAATGAAGTACCCAATCAAGAATTTAACAATTTAAATAATGTCACCCCTGTCAATAATCCAAGTAATCCTAGTGAAAATGCAAATAATGGTATGTCTTTGACTCCCAATAATGTTGAAGTATTAAATGCCATGCCTACAAACAATGTTGGAAATCCGCCGGTTAATAATTCTCCGACTAATCAAACTCCAAAGAAAAATAAGTTCTTAATCCCTTTAGTAGTAGTAGGTTGTTTAATTGTTTTATTAGTTGGTTTAGGCGTTTATAAATTTATTTATAAAAAACCAACTCCTAAAAATGTTTACTATGAAATTATCGATACAGTGAGTGAAAAATTTCTAAGCGCTGTTAAAACTCCTAGTTTACTAGGTAATGAAGCAGATATAACCTTTAATATGAAATCGAGTGACAAAGATATTCAAAAAATTGCCACCATTATTAATAAAATGTCTTTAAAATATGATTTAGGTCTTGATTATGAAAATAAGAAAATATCTCTTGATTTACAAGCTTTATATAATAATAAAAAGTTACTTAGTCCAAAAATATATGCTGATAATAAGAATATTTATGTTAATTTAGACAATTTATATAACCGTCCTATTTCTTTATTAGAAAATTCTGAAGATTATGCAAATGTTTGGGATACCAAAAGTGCTGATTTAAAAATAATTGTTGAAGAAATGAGTAAAATTATTAAAAATTCTTTAAAGACAGAATATTTTACAACTACTGAAGAAAAAATAACAGTATTAAATAAAAGTATAAATACGACAAAATATCGTTTAAATTTAACTGCTGAAAATCAAGTTGCTATCATTAAACAAATAATAGATGACATGCTTAATAATTCGAAATTGTTGCAATCTTGTAGTGAAGTATCAGCAATGAGTGTAACCGAAATTAAAGAAAAATTACAAAGTTTCCAAAATGATATTACTAATGATGGTAAAAACATAACTATTGATGTTTATACAAGTAATGGTAATAAACTAGAAAAAATAGAACTTGATAACGAAGAGTCAAAAATAGTATTAGAAAAAATAGCTGAAAATAAATTTAATATTGTAGTTGCAGGTGAAAAATATGGAACCTTAACTTTAGATGAAAAAGAAACAGCTTTAGATATTGATTATGAAGGTGTAAAACTAAGTTTAAAAATGTCAGACACTTTAGTTGAAGTAAGCATGAGTGCTGAGGGTACCACATTAGAATTAAATTACAATAAAGAAAATGCTAACGATATTAGTATCAAGGCCAAAATAAAAATGCCAACTCCAGATCTTGAATTTACCATTAATATTAATGCTACTAATAAAGAAATAAAAAGTGTCGAAGGATTTAATACAGCCAATGCTATAAAAGCTGATAATTTAACCGAAGAAGATACAAATAAAATTTTAAATAATATAGCTAATAATGAAACATTACTAGAATTAATAAATGAAATATCAAATATATTTGAAAGTTCTGAATATTAATTAAATTTGTTAGAGAAATCTAACATTTTTTTAATTCTTTATTAAAATTTAAAAAATAAGATGTCTGATTACTAATATAGTTTTCTTTAAAAAAGTTAAAAAAATAGTTATTTTTTTGTTGCAAAACATATAATTAGTGTGCTATAATCATATTCGTATGACTGCAATGATGCGCGAGGTTGCTGATACACTAGGAAGAGTTGGTAAATATCTTTCTAGATAACTCAGGTAATTCGAGTGGAGCAAGTCTATACTAGATATAGGCGAAAGGAGGACTTAGTAAATGTCAAATAGTAAAGTAAGAATCAACTTAAAAGCTTATGATCATCGTGTACTTGATGTAGCAGCTTCTAAAATAGTTGAGACTGTCAAAAGAATAGGTGGCGAGATTTCTGGTCCAGTACCTCTTCCAACAGAGATAGAGAAGTTTACTGTACTTAGAGCAGTCCACAAATACAAAGACTCTCGTGAACAATTTGAAAGAAGAACTCATAAGAGATTAGTGGAAATTAAAAATCCAAGTAAAGAAATTATCGATGCTTTAACACATTTAGATTTACCAAGTGGAGTTGACATCCAAATTAAAACATTTAAATAATAGAAAAGGAAGGAAATAAAAATGAAAGGAATCTTAGGACGCAAAGTTGGAATGACCCAAGTATTTACTAAAGCCGGTAAATTAATTCCTGTTACAGTAATTGCTTGTGAACCTAATACTGTAATGCAAGTAAAAACAGTAGAAAAAGATGGTTATAATGCTCTTCAACTAGGCGTATTTGAAAAGAAACAAAATCGTACTAATAAGGCTGAAATTGGTCATGCCAAAAAAGCTAGTACAACTCCTAAGCGCTTCTTAAAAGAAATAAGAGATTATGAAGGCGCTTATAATATAGGAGATAAAATAAGTGCTGCAATTTTTGAAGTAGGTGACGTTGTTGATGTTACTGGTACTTCAAAAGGAAAAGGAATGCAAGGTGTTATTAAAAGATGGAATGGATCTCGTGGACCTATGGGACATGGATCACATTATCATAGAGGACCAGGTTCTCTTGGTACAATGCTTCCTAAAAGAGTATTAAAGGGTAAAAAACTTCCAGGACATATGGGAGTCGAAACTGTAACAATTCAAAATTTAGAGATAATTGAAGTTAACGAAGCTGAAAATTATATCTTAGTAAGTGGCAATATTCCAGGTGCTAAAAATTCTTTAGTTTATATTAAAAGTGCTATCAAAAATTCTCGTAAGAAAGATGCTAAAGAAATCTTAACTTATGAAGAAGAAACTGTAGTTGATGAAGTAGTTGAAGAAGGAGAAAATTCAGAAAATACCCCAGTTGAAGAAACAACTGAAGTCGAAAATACTCCTGAAACTACTGAAGAAGTAAAAGAAGAAACTAAAGAAGAAAATCCGGATGAGGCTAAATAGTCTTTAGAAAGGAATTACAATGACAAAGATAAGTGTTAAAAATATAAAAGGTGATGTAGTTAAAGATATCACTCTTGAAAGTAAAATTTGGAATATTGATGTAAATGATGACGCTTTAAAGAAAATGATTCGTTTACAACTAGATAGTATGCGTCAAGGTACAAGAAAAACTAAAACGAGAGCAGAAGTATCTGGTGGTGGAAGAAAACCATGGAAACAAAAAGGTACTGGTCGGGCTCGTCAAGGTAGTATTCGTGCTACTCAATGGCGTGGTGGCGGAATTGCTTTTGGTGTTAATCCTCGTGATTACAGTTTTAAAATTAATCGTAAAGAAAGAGTTCTAGCTTTAAAAACTGCTTTAACTTATAAAGCTAAAGAAAAAGCTCTAGTAATTCTTGATAGTATCAAATTAGATAGCCTTAAGACAAAAGAAGCTACAACTATTTTAGAAAATTTAAAATTAAGTGGCAAAATCTTATTTGTAACAAGTGATGAAAATGAAAATTTATACATGGCAACTAGAAATTTAGGTAATGTTTTAGTGCTTATGTATAATGAAATCAATTGTTATGATTTAACTAATGCTGATACTTTAGTAATTGAAGAAGAAGCATTAAATAAAATTGAGGAGGTGCTTAAATAATGAAACATTATAGTGATATTATTTATTCGCCGGTTATTACTGAAAAAAGTATGGCTGAAAGAAAAGAAAATGTTTATACATTTAAGGTAGCTAAAAATGCAACCAAAACAGAAATCAAAAAAGCTGTTGAAGAAGCATTTAAAGTTAATGTAAAAAGTGTTAATACACTAAATACAAAAACTAAAAGACGTAGAGTAGGTAAATATGAAGGAACAACTAAGGCATATAAAAAAGCTATGGTAACCTTAGCTGCAGGCTCTACTATTGATTTATAGGAAGGAGAATACTAATGGCAATTAAACATTATAGACCAACAACTAATGGTCGAAGAGGAATGACTACTTTAGGTAATGAAGAATTAACTATTGGTAATAATCCTACTAAATCTTTAGTTAAAAAGGTAAATAAAACAGGTGGAAGAAATAATCAAGGTAAATTAACAGTTCGGCACATTGGTGGTGGCGCTACTAAAAAATATCGGGTTATTGATTTCAAAAGAAATAAAATAGGTGTTACTGGTCGTGTTGCAACAGTTGAATACGATCCTAACAGAAATGCTAACATAGCACTTATAAACTATCGTGATGGTGAAAAAAGATACATCATTGCTCCAAATGGTTTAAAAGTTAATATGATTATTGAAAATGGTGAAGGTGCTGATATTAAAGTTGGAAATGCTTTACCACTTCAAAATATTCCTGTTGGTACAATGGTTCATTGTATTGAATTAAAACCAGGAAAAGGTGCAGAACTTTGTCGAGCTGCTGGTGCTAGTGCGCAAATCCTTGGTCGTGATGGTAAATACGTAATTATTCGTTTGCAATCTGGTGAAACAAGAAAGATTTTAGGAACTTGTATGGCAACAATTGGTGTTGTTGGTAATGAAGATGCTAACCTAGTTAATTTAGGAAAAGCTGGACGTAAAAGACACATGGGTGTAAGACCTACTAACCGTGGTAGTGTAATGAACCCTAACGATCACCCACATGGTGGTGGTGAAGGACGTGCCCCTGTTGGTCGTAAGAGTCCGATGACTCCTTGGGGTAAACCAGCCCTTGGTCACAAAACTCGTAAAACTAAGAAAGCTTCTGAAAAATTAATTATTAGTAGGAAGAGTAAATAGGAGGATAATATGGCAAGAAGTTTAAAAAAAGGTCCTTATATTGAAGAATCTTTACTTAAAAAGGTTCAAAACTTAAATAAGGAAAATAAAAAAACAGTTATTAAAACTTGGTCAAGAAGAAGCACAATCTATCCTGACTTTGTTGGACACACTATTGCTATTCACAATGGTAAAGATTTCGTTCCAGTATATATAACTGAAGAAATGGTTGGCCATAAGCTTGGTGAATTTTCTCAAACTCGGAAGTTTACAGGCCATGCTGGTGGAGGTAATAAATAATGGAAGCTTATGCAATACATAAAGGCGCAATTATAAAACCACGTTTAGCTCGTATGACTATGGATTTAGTTAGAGGCAAAGATGTGGAAAGCGCCAGAAGAATTTTAGAAACAACCAATACTAAAGCTAGTAAAATGATTTTAAAAGTTTTAAATTCAGCAGTAGCAAATGCTGTCAACAATAATAATATGAATGAAAATGACTTAGTTATCAAAGAATGTTTTGTTAATCCCGGTCGGGTTTTAAAAAGAATTCAATTTGCTTCTCGTGGTAATGTTGATCGTCATGATAAAAGAACAAGTCATATTAAAATAGTTGTTACTGATAATAAAGAGGAAGGAAGTGCAGAATAATGGGACAAAAAGTTAATCCAGTCGGTTACCGTTTAGGTGTTAATAAAGACTGGGAATCTCGTTGGTATTCTAAAAAAGATTATGCCACTAATTTAAATAAAGATATTAAAATTCGTGAATATATCTTAACTAGTCTAAAAGATGCTGCAATTTCTTCAGTTATCATCGAAAGAAAAAACAAAAAAGTTGAAGTTACAATTAGAACTGCTAAACCAGGTGTAATCATTGGTCGTGGTGGCGAAGATATTGAAAAACTAAGAAAGAAAGTTGCAAAACTTGTTAATGAAGAAGTATTTATTAACATTGTGGAAGAAAAAAATCCAAATTTAAATGCAAAATTAGTTGCAGATAATATTGCAACTCAAATTGAAAACAGAGCTCCATTTAGAGCAGCGCAAAAAAAAGCAATTAGAGATACAATGAAAGCAGGAGCTAAAGGTATCAAAACTTTAGTTTCAGGAAGACTTAATGGTGTTGAAATGGCTCGTAGTGAAGGATATACTGAAGGAACAGTTCCTCTACATACTATCCGTGCTGATATTGATTATGCTGTTAGTGAAGCTAATACTACATATGGAAAAATAGGTGTTAAAGTTTGGATCTATAAAGATGAAATATTACCTACTAAAAAGGTAAACAAAAAGGAGGCGACTAACCATGTTGATGCCAAAGAGGACTAAATATAGAAAGTCGCACAGATTAACATATGATGGTCATGCTAAAGGAAATACCGTTTTAACTAAAGGCGATTATGGTCTTATGGCTTTAGAAGGAGCTTGGGTATCTGCTCGTCAAATTGAAGCGGCTCGTATTGCAATGACTCGTTATATGAAACGTGGTGGAAAAGTATTTATTAACATTTTCCCACATTTACCTTTAACAATGAAACCATTAGAAACTCGTCAAGGAAAAGGTAAAGGTAATGTAGAACAATATGTTGCAGTAGTTAAGGAAGGCAAAATCATGTTTGAAATTTGTGATGTTGATGAAGCAACTGCTCGAGAAGCTCTTCGTCTTGCATCTCATAAACTTCCTATCAAATGCAAATTTGTTAAAAAGGATGGTGAATAAAAGTGGATATTAAAGAAATTAGAAAACTATCTGATGCTGATTTAAAGAAAAAAATCAGAGAAACTAAAGATGAATTATTCACAAAAAGAATGCAACAAGCCAATGGTACTTTAGAAAAACCTAAAGAGTTATATAATTTAAGAAAAAATGTTGCAAGAATGAAAACTGTTCTTAGAGAAAGAGAATTAGAGGAGGAAAGTAAATAATGGCTAAAAGAGTTCAAGAATTAGTTGGTAAAGTTGTAAGTGATAAATGCGATAAAACTATTACAGTTTTAGTCGAAACTTATAAACGTCATCCTCTATATAATAAACGTGTAAAATATTCAAAAAAATATGCTACACATGATGAAAAAAATGAAGCTAAAATAGGAGATACAGTTAGAATAAGATTAACTAAACCAATTTCTAAATCAAAGAAATATGAATTAGTTGAAGTCTTAGAAAAAGCTGTAATTCTTTAGGAGGTTATTATGGTAAGAGAGGAAACAAGATTAAAAGTAGCTGACAATACTGGTGCTCGTGAACTTTTAGTAATTAAAGTTATGGGTGGTAGTAAAGTTAAAAGTGGAAACATTGGTGACGTAGTTGTTGGTACTGTTAAAAAAGCTATTCCTAATAGTAACATGCCTAAAGGAAAAGTTGTAAAAGCAGTTATTGTTAGAACTGTTGAAGGGGTACGTCGTTCTGATGGATCTTATATTAAATTTGATGACAATGCTTGTGTACTTATTAAAGATGATAAAAGTCCAATTGGTACTAGAGTATTAGGTCCAGTAGCTAGAGAATTAAGAGAAAAAGATTATATGAAGATTGTTTCACTAGCTCCTGAGGTATTATAGGAGGATTTATGAAAATAAAAGTAAATGACAATGTTCGTGTAATAGCTGGTGCTGATAAAGGTAAAACAGGCAAAGTTTTAAAAACTTTGAAAGATAAAAATAAAGTTGTTGTTGAGGGCGTTAATATAGCAAAAAGACATACTAAGCCAAGAACAACTAATGATAAGGGTGGTATTTTTGAAATTGAAATGCCTATCCATGTTTCCAATGTTAAATTAGTAGATGGTAAAACTACTACTAAAAAGGAAACCAAAAAAGAAACTAAAAAAGTAGATACAAAAGAAACTAAAAAATCTACTAAGAAAGCTAGTAAGTAGGTGAATTTATGAGTAATTTTAAAGAAATGTATGAATCAAAAATTAAAAAAGATTTAATGCAAGAATTTGGTTATAAAAGTATTATGCAAGTACCACGTTTAGAAAAAATTGTTCTAAATATGGGGGTTGGTGAAGGTTCACATGATGTTAAATTCATTGAAGCTGCTGTTAAAGATATAACAGATATTACTGGTCAAAAACCAATTGTAACTAAAGCTCGTAAATCTATCGCTGGTTTTAAATTAAGAGAAGGTCAACCTGTTGGAGTTAAAGTAACTTTAAGAGGTGAAAACATGTACAATTTTATGGAAAAATTAATTAAAGTTAGTTTACCAAGAGTTCGTGATTTCCGTGGGGTTTCTGCTCATGCCTTTGATGGTAAAGGAAATTATACATTAGGTATCAAAGAACAACTTATATTCCCAGAAATTGAATATGATAATGTTTATAAAATTCGTGGTTTAGATATTGTATTTGTTACCACAGCAAAAAGTAATGAAGAAGCATTAAGCTTACTTAAGGCATTTGGAATGCCATTTAAAGGTTAGGTGTAAATATGGCTAAAACAAGTTTAAAAGTTAAAAATAGTAGAAAACAAAAATTTAGTGCGCGAGAATACACAAGATGTGAAAGATGTGGAAGACCTCATGCAGTTTTAAGTAAATTCAAATTATGTCGTATCTGTTTTAGGGAACTCGCAAATAAAGGCCAAATACCTGGCGTAAAGAAATCTAGTTGGTAAGAAGGAGGATCTAAATGTTTGTACAAGATAAAATAGCTGATATGTTAACTCGTATTCGTAATGCTAATATTATGAAATATCCTACAGTTGAAGTTGTTGGAACTAAAATGACTTTAGGTATTGCCGAAATATTAAAACGCGAAGGTTACATTGAAGAATATAATTATGAAAAATGTCCTCAAGGTGATAAGCTTACATTAACTCTTAAATATGGAGCTAAAAAAGAAAGAGTTATCACTGGACTTAAAAGAATCAGTAAATCTGGTTTACGTGTATATGCTAAAGCTACAGAAGTTCCTCGTGTTCTAAATGGCTTAGGTATTGCGATTATCTCTACTTCTAAAGGTTTAATGACTGATAAAGAAGCTAGAGCCCAAAAGTTAGGAGGCGAAGTCCTTGCCTATATTTGGTAAGTAATTATGAGTAGAATCGGTGAAAGAAAATTAACTATTCCTGCTGGTGTAACAGTAACACTTGAAGGAAATAAATTAGTAGTCAAAGGTGCTAAAGGTGAACTTAGTTTAAATGTTAATCCTTTAGTTGAAGTAGTAATTGCTGAAAATTCAGTATGTACTAAAAAAGTTAAAGATACAAAAGAAGCTAATATTATGCAAGGTACAACCAATTCATTAATTAGTAGTATGTTAACTGGTATTTCCGTAGGGTTTGAAAAAGGCTTAGAAGCTGTTGGTGTTGGATATCGTTTTAATGTTCAAGGTAATAAAATAGTTATAAGCGCAGGTTTTTCTCATCCTGTTGAATTAATAGTACCAGAAGGTTTACATGCTGAACTTGTTAGCAATACTGAACTTACTATCAAAGGTACTGATAAACAAAAAGTTGCAGAATTTGCAGCTAATATTAGAAAAATAAGAGAACCAGAACCATATAAAGGTAAAGGTATTCGTTACAAAGGCGAAATAGTTCGTCGTAAAGAAGGAAAGAAAGCGGCTTAAGGAGGTAAAATATGATAAAAAAAGAATCTAGTAATAAAGCACGTCAAATAAGACATGCTAGAGTTAGAAAAAATATTAGTGGTACTAAAGAAATGCCTAGACTTAATGTTTTTCGTTCCAATTCAGAAATTTATGCGCAAGTAATTGATGATGTCACTGGAACAACATTGGTATCTTCATCAAGCCGTGCATTAAAACTTTCAAATGGTGGTAATATTGAAGCAGCTAAAGAAGTTGGTAAAGATATTGCTGCTAAATGTAAAAAAGCTAAAATTAATAAAGTTGTATTTGACCGTGGTGGTTACCTTTATCATGGTCGTGTTAGTGCGCTAGCAGATGCTGCTAGAGAAGCAGGATTAGAGATATAGGAGGATAACATGGATAAGAAAAATATAGTTAGAAAAAATAATGATACCAAAAAGAATTTATTAGAAGAAAAGGTTATCTCAATATCTAAAGTAACAAAAGTTACCAAAGGTGGTAGACATTTCCGTTTTAAAGCCGATGTTGCTGTTGGTAACAGAAAAGGCTTAGTTGGTATTGGAACTGGTAAAGCCAATGAAGTTTCTGAAGCAATTAAAAAAGCTATTCAAGCAGCCAATAAAAATGTTGTTAAAATATCTTTAATTGATAATAGAACTATACCTCATGAAGAAACTGGTAAAGTAGGAAGAAGTGTAGTTTTAATAAAACCTGCTAAAGAAGGTCGTGGAATTATTGCTGGTGGTGCAGCAAGAGCTGTCCTAGAACTTGCTGGTGTTAAAGACATTGTTGCCAAAAGTTTAGGAGCTAATACTCAAATTAATGTAGCCAAAGCTACTTTAAAAGGTTTACAAGCTCAAAGAACTCCAGAACATATCGCAGCATTACGTGGCAAAAAAGTGGAGGAATTATAATGAGATTAGAGAATTTACCAAAATCAAAAGAAACGAAAGTTGAAAAAAGGGTTGGCCGTGGACCTGGATCAGGAATGGGTAAAACATCAACTCGTGGTGAAAAAGGTCAAAAAGCTAGAAGTGGTGCATCAATTCCGGCATGGTTTCAAGGTGGACAATCTCCATTATATAGAAGAATACCTAAAAGAGGATTTAATAATAAAAGATTTAGAGTTGAATTTGCAACAATTAATCTTGATACTCTAAGTAAATTCTTTAAAGATGGTGAAACAGTAACTCCCGAAATTTTAAAGGAAAGAGGAATAATAAAGAAAAGTTTGTGTGGTATTAAAGTATTAGGTAATGGTAATTTAGATAAAAAATTAATTATCAAAGCACAAAGATTTTCTAGTAAGGCTGTAACTAAAATAGAAGAAGCCGGTGGCAAAGCTGAGGTGATTTAGATGTTCCAAGGTTTTTCCCAATTATTCAGTAAATCTAATAAAGATTTAAGAAAAAGAATTTATTTCACTTTATTTTGTTTAGGTTTGTTCTGTGTGGGAACAACTGTTACTGTACCTTGGGCTTCCAGAATTACTGAAGGCTTAGGTGTACTGGAAATATTTAACTTAATGAGTGGTGGTGGACTTCAAAATGTATCAATATTTGCTCTTGGAGTATCACCATATATTACTGCTTCCATTATAACCCAACTATTACAAATGGATATTATTCCATATTTTAGTGAATTAAAAGACCAAGGTTATGTTGGTAGACAAAAAATGAATAAAATCACTCGTTATTTAGCAATTGTTTTTGCTTTTGTTCAAGCTTATGCGTTATGTTTATTCTATATTAAATCATTTGGTACTGTTGAGATAGTAAAAACAGCATTAGTAATGACTGCAGGTACTTCTTTCTGTCTATGGTTAGGCGATCAAATTTCTAAAAAAGGAATTGGTAATGGTACATCAATGTTAATAATGGCTGGAATAATGCAAAGTATGCGTGGTATATTTACTGGTGCTTATGATGCTTTTATTCATGGAAGTTATGATTTAACAATAGGTATTATATTATTTATCGTCTTTATATTAGTTTATTTATTAATATTAGTAGGTATAGTTTATATCCAAATAGCTGAAAGAAGAATACCTATTCAATATTCTAATAGAACAACAAGTGCTTATGGTGCTGAACAAAGTTTTTTACCAATTAAAATAAATGCTGCTGGTGTAATTCCTGTTATCTTTGCACAAATATTATTAACAATTCCCTCAACAATAGTAGCTTTAACAGGTAAAACCAAGGCAATGGATTTTATTAATAAATATATAGTTAATACATCTAATACTGGAATGATTTTATATATAATTTTAATTTTATTCTTTGGTTATTTCTATACATTTATGATTATGAATCCCGATGAAATGAGTAAAAATTTAAATGAAAGAGGTGGCTATATTCCTGGTATTAGACCTGGAAGTGATACCTCAGCTTATATTAGCAAATCAATCAGTAGACTTACAATTGTAGGAAGTATCTTCTTAACGATAATTGCTATTTTACCGGTATTGGTTAGTAGATTTACAACTTTACCAAATACAGTTACCGTCGGAGGTACAGGACTTCTTATTGTTGTTGGTGTAGCCATTGAAACTTATAAACAATTAGAAAGTAGTTTAATGGCAAGAAGTTATAAAGAAAAAAGAAGAAGGTTAAGATAATGAAAAGTGTGATTTTTATTGCTCCTCCCGCTGCTGGTAAGGGTACTCAAAGTGCAATGTTAGAATCTTTAGGTTATGTTCATATTTCTACTGGCGATATGTTGAGAGAAGAAATAGCTAAAAAAACAACATTAGGATTACAAATTCAAGATATTATGACTCATGGAGGTCTTGTTAGTGATGAAATTGTTGGTAATTTAATTACTAAAAAACTTACCAATTTAAATAAGCCTTTTATCTTAGATGGTTATCCTCGGACAATTAATCAAGTCAATCTATTAAATGATTTGTTTAATAAATTAAATATTAATGATTATGTAGTTATTTATTTAGAAATATCTTTAGAGGAAGCATTAAAAAGAGCTCTTGGCCGACTTACTTGTTCTTGTGGTTCATCATATAATATATACTACGAAAATCTAAAACCAAAACAAGATGGTATTTGTGATAATTGTGGTAAACCGCTTCAAAAAAGAAGTGATGACAATGAAGAATCTTTCAAAGTTCGTTTTGAAAACTTTATTAAAAATAATGAACCAATTAAAGAATTTTACCAAAGTATTGGTAAATTACATACTATAAATAGTGAAAATAGTAGTGAAAAAATTACAGAAGAAATTAAGGAAATTTTGAAAAATGATTAGTATAAAAAGTGATAGAGAAATTGAATTAATGAAACATGCTGGGCATATCAATTATTTAACTCATTTAGAGGTTTTAAAAAATTTAAAGCCAGGTATTACTACTAAAGCTTTAAATGATATCGCTCATAAATTTATTTTAGCTCATGATTGTAAACCATCTTTTCTTAAATATAATGGTTACCCAGCAAGTATCTGTATATCCGTTAATGATGAAGTAGTACATGGCATCCCTTCTAAGAGAAAAATTAAAAATGGTGATGTTGTATCTATTGACATTGGCGTTGAATATAAAGGTTATCATTCTGACTCAGCAAATACTTACATCGTTGGTAATACCACCAAAGAAATAGAAGATTTAGTTGAAAATACTAAAAAAAGTTTATATGAAGGTTTGAGTGTTATTAAAGATGGCGTCAAATTGAGTGCCATTGGTAAAAAAATTGAAGATTATGCAATTGAACATAATTTAGGTGTAGTAAGAGAACTTGTTGGTCATGGGGTAGGAACTTCTGTTCATGAAGATCCCGATGTTCCTAATTACTATACAAAAGATCATACTATTTTAAAAAGTGGCATGGTTATTGCCGTTGAACCAATGCTTAATTTGGGTAGTGAAGATATTTACGAATGCGAAGATGAATGGACAATTAAAACGGAAGATGGACTTCCTAGTGCCCATTTTGAACACACTGTATTAGTTACAAAAGATGGATATGTTATATTAACAGGAGAGTGATAAAAATTGGCAGATTCCAAAAAGCAAAAACAAAAAGTACAAGCTGAATCGAAAAAGAATGATAAAATAGAAGTAGAAGGCAAGGTCATTGAAGTTTTAAAAGGTTCTGATTACCTAGTTGAATTAGCTAATGGCCATACTGTAAAAGCCTACGTTTCTGGTAAAATGCGCATTAATATGATACGTATTCTACCAGGTGATACCGTTACAGTACAATTAACGCCTTATGATTTAACACGTGGGATAATAACATGGAATAAAAGATAGGAGAGTATTTATGAAAGTTAGACCATCAGTCAAAAAAATATGCAAAAAATGTAAGATAATAAGAAGAAAAGGCAAAGTTATGGTTATCTGTGATAATCCAAAACATAAGCAAGTTCAAGGTTAAGGAGGATTTATATGGCAAGAATTAAAAATATTGATTTACCAAATGAAAAACACACTTGTATTGGACTAACTGCCATTTATGGTATTGGTCGTCCTTTAGCAAAAACAATTTGTAAAGACGCAGGTGTTGAAGAAACCAAAAAAATTAAAGATTTAACAGAAGATGAAATTACTCGTTTACGTAAGGAAGTTGACAAATATGTTGTTGAAGGTGACTTACGTCGTGATGTTCAAATGAATATTAAAAACAAAATGGAAATTAACTGTTATGAAGGTATTAGACACAAAAAAGGCCTACCTGTAAGAGGACAAAGAACTAGTAGAAATGCGAAAACTCGTAAAGGTAAAGGTAAAGTTGTAGCTAATAAGAAAAAGGTTGGAAAGTAGGTTGTAAGTAATGGCATATAATAGAAGAAAAAGAAAAGTTAAGAAGAATGTCCCTGAAGCAGTAGCACATATCCATTCAACATATAACAATACTATTGTTACAATTTCTGATAAAGATGGTAATGCTATAAGTTGGTCAAGTGCAGGTCGTATTGGATACTTAGGAAGTAAAAAGAAAACGCCATATGCTGCTGGATTAACTGCTGAAGCTGCAGCCCAAGCTGCTATTGAACAAGGTGTTAAAAAAGTTGAAGTTTACGTTAAAGGTCTTGGTCCAGGAAGAGAAAATGCAATTAGATCTTTACAAAGTGCTGGTTTAGAAGTTACAAGTATTATTGATGAAACACCAGTACCACATAATGGTTGTCGTCCACCTAAAAGACCAAGAAATTAAAGTAAAGAAAGGAATATTGTATGATGATAAAATTTGAAAAACCAGAATACAAAATTACTGAATATCAAGAAAATAATCATTTTGGAAAATTTGAACTAGATCCCCTAGAAAGAGGATTTGGTACCACTATTGGTAATGCTTTAAGAAGAGTCTTATTATCAAGCTTACCAGGTAGTGCAGTTACTAGCATCAAAATTGATGGGGTTCTACATGAATTTCAAAAAATTGAAGGTGTAGTAGAAGACGTTACAAGTATTGTTTTAGCAATTAAAAAGTTAGTAGTTAAAAATCATACTAATGAACCAAAAGTAATTAGACTTTATGCAAATAGTGAAGGTCCAGTAACAGCTAGTATGATTGAAAAAAATGCTGATGTTGAAATTATTAATGAAGATTTAGTTATTTGTAATTTAGTTGAAGGCGGAAAAATTGACATCGAAATGACTGTTGAAAATGGTCGTGGTTACGTTGATGCTAAAGAAAATAAAAAACGTTTAGAAGATGCTAAAGTTGGCACAATAGCTATTGACTCATCATATTCACCAATTGAACTTGTTAAATACGAAGTAGTTGATACTCGTGTTGGTCAAAATGAAAATTATGATAAATTAATTATGGAAGTAACAACTAATGGTAGTATGACTCCTGAAGAAGCTTTAGCTCTAGCAGCTAAAATATTAGTAGAACATTTCAATATTATTACTGATTTAAATGCTATTAGTGATTTCTCAGGATTAATGCAAGAGAAGAAAGTTGATACAATTACTAAAACACTAGAAACCCCAATTGAAGAAGTTGAATTTAGTGTTCGTGCATATAATTGTTTAAAAAGAGCAGGTATTCATACTGTTCAAGATTTAGTAGATAAAAGAGAAATAGAAGTTACTAAGATTAGAAACTTAGGCAAGAAAAGTCTTAAAGAAGTTCTTGATAAGGTTGCTGACTTAGGCTTAACATTTAAGGAGTAATGGATTATGGCATATAGAAAATTAGGTAGAGAAACAAGAATTAGAAGAAGCATTTTAGCAGGACTAACAAAAGATGTTATAATGTATGAAAGTGTTGTAACTACTGAAGCAAGAGCTAAAGAAGTAAGAAAATTTGTTGATAAAATGATTACTTATGGTAAACGTGGTACTTTAGTATCTCGTCGTAAAGCTTTAGCATTCTTACATAATGATAAAGAAGTAGTTAAAAAAGTATTTGATGATTTAGCTAAAAGATATGAAAATCGTAATGGCGGCTATACTAAGATTATTAAACTTAAAGAACGTCGTGGCGATGATGCTTTAGAAGTTAGAATCGAATTAATTTAAGGAAATGGTTTAAATATCATTTCTTTTTTTATAATATTATGTTAAAATTGCTATAAGGATAAGGGTGAAAAAATGATTGAAGAAACTGAAGAAAAAAATAATAAAAAAATAAGTTTAAAACTAGTTTTATGTATTTTATTTGCAGTTTTTATAATAGCTATTGGGATTGGTATAGCTTATATCATCAAAAATCGTAAACCTATTGAATATTTAGATACTCTTTATTATGGTGAAATGAATAGTACCATGATTATTGTTGATAATATGTTAGAAAAATATGATAAAAGTATTTTAAGAAACTATAATGAATATGAAGAATTTATTAATAATTATAATTTAAAAAATAAATTAAAAGAAGCAGATTTTACCAATAATTATTATGTCATTGTTTTAGCTGAAGACTCTACTTGTCAAGGTAAAATTAATGGGATTAAAGATGTTGAAATTAATAACAGTATTAGTATTGTTATAGGTTATAATGCCAGTTGTGGCGAATGTTCTAAAAAGTATTTCTTATATTTAGTTCCTATTGAAAAAACAACCAAAACAAAAGTTAATTATGAATATGTTAAAGATAATAATCCTATCTGCTAAAATAAAGATAGAAAATTCACATCTTTTTCTACCCCAAATTAATAATATATGTTAAAATATTATTACGTGGAAATATAAAAGTTTAAGAGGTGTGTTATGGCTAAAGTTATTTCATTAGTTAATCAAAAAGGTGGGGTTGGTAAAACGACAACAAGTATTAATTTAGCAGCAGCGTTAGGAAAAGAAGGAAAGACTGTATTATTAATCGATTTAGATCCGCAAAGTAATGCTACAACGGGTCTTGGATATAATTCTAATGATTTTGATCACGATATATATGATGTTATTACTGGTAAATGTAAAATTGGCGATGCCATCAAAAAAACGAAATTTGAAAATTTAGCTATTATTCCGGCTTCCCTAAATTTGGCTGGAGTTGGTGTTGAATTTATTCGGAAAATGTTGGCTGATCAAAATTTTAAACAAAATGAACAATTAAAGAATGCTATTAATGAAGTAAGGCATATCTTTGATTATATTATAATTGATTGTCAACCATCATTAGAACTGGGCACCATGAATGCTTTAGTTGCTAGTGATTCTGTAATAATACCTGTTCAATGTGAATTTTTCGCACTTGATGGGATTACCCAATTATTAAATACTATTATTATGGTTCAATCAGGTATGAATCCTAGTCTTCGTATTGAAGGAGTTCTACTTACCATGCTTGATGGTCGTACTAATATTGGTTTAGAAGTCATTGAAGAAATTCGTAAATACTTTAAAGATAAAGTTTTTAATACTATTATTCCAAGATTAGTCAGATTAGTTGAAGCTCCCTCTCATGGAAAACCAATTAACGAATATGATCCTACTAGTAGAGCTACAGAGGCTTATCGTAATTTAGCAAAGGAAGTGATTAGTCGTGATGGAAACTAAGAAAAAAGCTTTAGGTAGAGGTTTAGAACAATTATTTACAAATAATGTAATTGATTTTGATAATTTTGAAAAAGAAATTGTTACAGAAAATAAAAATGATGTCGTAATGATTAAATTATCAGAAATTAGGAGTAATCCTTACCAACCCCGTAAAACTTTTAAAGAAGAAACTTTACAAGAATTAGCTCAATCTATTAAAGAATATGGCGTTGTTCAACCAGTTATTGTTAAAAAAAGTATCAAAGGTTATGAACTAGTAGCTGGTGAGAGAAGATGTCGGGCATCACGAATGGCTGGATTAACTGAAGTACCTGCTATTATAAAAGATTTTTCTGATCAAGAAATGATGGAAATTGCTTTAATAGAAAATATCCAACGAGAAGATTTAAATCCTATTGAAGAAGCCAAAAGTGTTTTAAATATTATTAATTTAAGAGGTTTTACTCAAGAAGAATTTGCTCAAAAATTTGGTAAAAGTAGAAGTTATATTACTAATCTTTTAGGGCTTTTGAAATTACCTAATAATATTCAAGATATGGTTATTAATAAAGAATTATCTGCATCTCATGCTCGGGTGCTTAGTAAATTAGAAGATAATGATCAAATAGAAGAATTGGCAACTAAAATAGTAAAAGAAAAGCTTAATGTTCGTGATATTGAACAATTAGTTAATAATACTGAAATAGTTAAAAGAAAACCAATAGTAACTAATAAAGAAGTCAATCCTAAATATCATATCTATGAAAGTATAATAAGTGATAAATTAGGTAATAAAGTGAAAATACATAAAAATAAAATTGAAATTAATTTTGATTCTTTAAAAGATTTAGAACGAATTATGGAAATTTTAAATATTATAGTTGAGGAAGATTAAGTAATGGATAAAACATTTAATTTAAATGATTTGGTTATTATGAAAAAATCTCATGCTTGTGGTAGCAATAATTGGCTTATTACCCGAGTTGGAGTTGACATAAAACTAAAATGCCAAGCTTGTGGGAGAGAAATTATGATGGATAGATTAGAATTTCAAAAAAAATTAAAGAAGGTGATAAAAAATGGCGAAAAGGAAGAAAATTAGAAAACAACTTCATCCCTTAATGTCATACGTTTTATTAACTTTTGTTGTAATAGTTATAAGTGGCTTTTTACATGTAATTGATGCCCAAAGTACTTATTATACTGTTAACAACGTTACTATGGATTTAAATCCCGTAACTGAAGTTATTACATCATTTTTTAGTTTAAGTGGTGTTAAATATATATTTACTAATACAGTTAGTAATTTTGCTAATTTTACTGTTTTATCTAATTTAATAATTTTATTAATGGGGATTAGTATTTTAGACAAAAGTGGCTTTTTACAAACTGCTATTACCTTAACAACTAAAAAATTAAAAAAGAAAACTGTAACTTTTATTTTTGTATTATTATGTGTATTATCCAGTGTTTTTGGTGATTTATCATATTTAATATTTTTACCTCTTGGTGCTTTATTATTTTATTATGGTAAACGAAATCCAGCGATAGGAATTATTGCTTCTTTTGCAGCTTTATCACTTGGTAGTGGTATTAATATGATTTTTACCAGTACTGATTCTACACTGTTAAATTATACTTTACTTGCTACTCATACAGTTGATTCTGCATATAATATTTCTAACTTAGGATTTTTATTAATTACAACTGTAGCAGTTTTATTAGTTTCATATATCATAACAATTGTTACCGAAAATATTATTGTAAAGAAATTACCTAAATATGAATTTACGGAAACCGAGTTAGAAGAAGATATAGTTACCAAAGATGAACAAAAAGGGATGGTCTTAGCTTGTAGCAGTGCCCTAGTATATCTACTAATATTAATTTACAGTATTATTCCTGGCCTTCCATTAAGTGGTGCTCTCCTAGATAACAGTCAAACTTATTATATTGATAAATTGTTTAGTGTTAATTCCTTTTTTAGTAATGGCTTTGTCTTTATTGTAACAATGTTATTTATAATATTAGGTTTATTTTATGGGATTGGTGTAAAAAGTATAAAAAATCATCGTGATTTCTGCGATAATCTAGGTCACTCTTTAGATGGCATTGGTAATATGTTAGTCATGATTTTCTTAGCTTCATTATTTATCAGCATTTTTAATCAAACTAACATTGGTAATGTTTTTGTAGCATGGATTGGCAATATCATCGCAAGTAGTAATTTTACTGGTTTACCGTTAATAGTTTTAATTTTTATTGGTGTTGCTATAAGTACTATTTTTGTGCCATCAAGTAGTCTAAAATGGTCTATCTTATCAGCATCAATTATTCCTGTAGTGATGGAATCTGAGATGACTCCACAATTTGCCCAAATTATTTTCCGTTTTGCTGAAACCAGTACGATGAATTTAACCCCTATGTTAGCCTATTTTATTGTTTATTTAGCCTTTTTAGAAAAATACAATCAAGGTTCGCAAAAAGTTAAATTGTTTGAATCAATAAAATACCAAATTCCGTATGCAACAATTATTGGTATAACTCTTTTAATCTTAATTATTATTTGGTATATTATTGGTCTTCCATTAGGAATTAATTCCTTCCCAACGTTAAATTAAAAGATGAGGTGATGTTTATGAGTTTACAAGCAGGTATTGTTGGCCTTCCTAATGTTGGTAAATCAACTCTTTTCAACGCTATAACGAAAAAACATATTTTAGCAGCTAATTATCCTTTTGCCACCATCGAACCAAATGTTGGTGTCGTCACTGTTCCTGATACAAGGTTAGATTATTTAGTTAATTTATATCATCCTAAAAGTATCGTTCCAACCACTTTTGAATTTATTGATATTGCTGGTTTAGTAAGTGGGGCAAGTGAAGGTGAAGGTTTAGGTAATAAATTTCTATCTCATATTAGAGAAGTTGATGCTATTGTCGAAGTTGTGCGTTGTTTTGATGATGCCAATATAACCCATGTTGAAGGGGCGACAGATCCAATTCGAGATGTTGAAATTATTAATACTGAACTCATTTTAGCAGATTTAGAAATAGCTACTAATAGATTAGGAAAAATTGAAAAGAAAGCTGAAACAACTAAAGAAAAAGAAGCAATTAAAGAAGTTAATATTTTAAAAAAGATAAAAGAAAGTTTAGAAAAAAGTATTCCAATAAGACTTTTAGATTTTACTGAAGATGACTTACTACTAATTAAAAATTTTAATTTTATAACTGCTAAAAAAATAATTTATGTAGCTAATGTCGATGAAATAGCAGCTTCTATTGGAGATAACGATTATTCTTTAAAATTGAAAGAATATGCTGAAAAAGAAAATGCTGGTGTTGTTGTTATGTGTGCAAAATTAGAAAGTGATTTAGCAGATTATCAAGATGAAGAAAGAGCCAATTTCTTAAAAGAAGTAGGTATTACTAATAGTGGTTTAGATAAACTAATTTTTGCTACTTATGATTTGTTAGGACTAGCTACCTTTTTTACTGCTGGTGCCGATGAATGTCGTGCTTGGACATTTAAAAGAGGTATGAAAGCTCCATCTTGTGCTGGTATTATTCATAGTGATTTTGAAAAAGGATTTATTAAAGCAGAAGTAATGAGTTTCACAGATTTAGAAAATGCTGGTAGTGAACTGCGTGTCAAAGAATGTGGTCGTCTTCGCTTAGAAGGTAAAGATTATGAAGTTCAAGATGGCGATATAGTTTATTTTAGGTTTAATGTGTAAAAGAGGTAGATATGAAAACATACGGTGATATTATTAATCGAATATCAGAAATAATTGCTAATAGTCAAGAAATGCAAAAAACAAATCCTAATCCCAAAAATTATACCCATCTATTATATAATGATATATATAAAGATTATGTTAGTGAATTAAGGGATTTATTAGATATTGAAAGAACATTTTCTATACTATTAAAAAGTTCTGAAGATGAAACAGTTAAAAAGAATTTAGATCTTTTAAATTTATGTGAAGCAAAAATAAAAGCCAATGATTCTAACGTAAATGATTACATAACTTTAATGGAAATAATTAAATCATCATTTGGCAAAACACCTTTAGAAATTACTGAATATGCCGGCTATTTTATTACTAAAGAACAGTTCGCTAACTTTTTAGATTTATGTCGTAAATTAAAAATAGGTCCCTGCATAAAGTTAAATGAATTAAGTTCATCAGCTTCTGAACAAGAAATAAGAAATTATTTAAACACTCATAAAGAACAATATCAAAGAATAAATAAATATATTGCTAATAATCATAAAAATCAATTAAATTCGTTAGTAACTATGGTTAACTCTTGGCATATCTTAAACGATCAAGAATTCCAGGAATTACAAAACATTGATAATTTAGTAGTCGAAGAAATAGATAATATTGATAAGTTAATTGCTTATTTTGCGACCAAAAAAGATTTTAATCCTGAAGCCTTAAAAGTAATCATCCCCTTTATTGGTGAATATAACTATCATTACATGTTAGATGAATTATTTAAAAAAGGTCTTATTGATACTGATTATTATCTTGATTATGTTAGTAATTATTTAAGGAGTTTAGAAAACCCTAATAATAAAAAAGTTATTTAGAAATGAGAAATCATTTCTTTTTAAACATATTAATAAAAATTCATCCATAAAATATACTAAAAGCATAAGTAATTTATTTACATTTTACTTACTTTTTGATATACTAATACACGAGTAATTTATTTACTCCTTGCTTTTTCTTGAAAGGAAAAGCCGCAAGACCATAAGGAGGTGGAAAGATGACTAATTATGAAATTATGTTTATTGTCAAATCAACATTAGATGAACAAACATTAAACAATACTACCAAAGATATTCAAAAATTAATTAGTGACAATAAAGGTAAAGTTATCGAATTCAAAGATATGGGTAGAAAAAAACTTGCTTATCCAATTAATAAAGAAGTAAGCGGATATTACTACTTAATGCAAGTAGAAGCTACTCATGAAGTTATTGGTGAGTTCGACCGTAAACTTAGAATTAATGAAAATATTTTAAGACATTTAATTTTGAAAAAAGAAAGTGAGTAGTAAAAATGAATAAAGTAATTTTAGTCGGAAGATTAACAAGAGATCCAGAGTTAAGAACAACTCCAGGTGGGATGGCAGTAACAAGATTTACAATAGCCGTTTCCCAAAATTATACTAATAAAAATGGTGAACGTGGTGCTGATTTTATTAATTGTAGCGCTTGGGGTAGACAAGCTGATAATATTTCCAAGTATTGTCATAAGGGAACATTAGTGTCTGCAGAAGGTCGGATTAGAACAAGTAGTTATACTGGTCAAGATGGTAACAAACGTTACACTACGGAAGTAGTTTGTGATACAGTTAATTTCTTATCAAGTAGTAGTGGTAATAATACCGCCAGAAATAATCCAGAACCTAACTATCAACAAGACAATTTTATGCCTGAAGAAAATATAATGCCAGTCGATAATATGGAAACAGCTGATTTAACTGAAGATCCTTTTAAAAGTTTTGGCGAAGAAATTACTTTAAGCAGTGATGATTTACCATTCTAAAAAGGAGGAATTATAAATGGCAGAATTTTATCGTAAGAAAAAGAAAATATGTCAAATGTGCGCTGGAAAAAGTGTTGACTATAAAGATGTTATGATTATAAACAAGTACATTAATGAAAAAGGAAAAATCCTTCCAAGAAGAGTTACTGGTGCTTGTGCTAAACATCAAAGACATATTGCAGAACAAGTTAAATATGCAAGATTTATGGCTTTAATACCATATACCAAATAACTAAAAGAGTTCACAATAATATGTGAATTTTTTTTATGCACAAAAAATTAACATAAATTAGACATTTTTAAAAATATTTTTCATATTTTAAACAAAATTTTTCTTTAAAAAAAGGAAATAGCCCTCTAAAAACATATATAAATAGTAGGAGGGGTAAAATTGAAAGAAATAAAATATGACTTATTATTAGATATTTTAATGGATATTAATAATAATCCTAAAATAACGCAAACAATGTTAAAAAAGAAATATAAACTTAGTGAAAGGACCATTAGAAGGTATATGAAAGTTTTAAAAGATAATCATGTAATTAAACTTATTAATTTAGGTAAAAAAAGGGAATGGATAATTACGGTGTAGTATTCAAATTCCTGTTAATGTATGTTATAATATTAAAGACTTATTAAGGAGGATATATGAAAATAATCTTACTTGAAGATGTAAAAGGGCAAGGCAAAAAAGATGATATTATCGATGTTAGTGATGGCTATGGCAAAAATTATTTAATAAAAAATAAATTAGGAGTTCTATATACAAAAGGAAGTAAAAAAGTTTTAGATAACGAAATAAAAGATCGTTTAGATAAAGAAGCAGCTTTAATAAGTGAATTAAACAAAATAAAAGAAAAATTAGAAAACAAAAATATTACTTTTAAAGTAAATACTGGCGCCCAAGATAAAGTATTTGGTAATATTTCTAGTAAACAAATTTGTGAATCTATCAAAAAAATGGGCTTTAATATAGATAAAAAATGTATAAAAATTGATGGCAACATCGATTCTTTAGGAGTTCATAAAGTTTTAATAGAACTTCACAAAAAGGTTAAATTTTATATAAATGTTATTTTAGATAAGTAGGTGAATTTATGCCAAGAGTTATGCCTTCGAATAAAGAAGCAGAAATGAGTGTTTTGGGTGTTTGTTTTATTGATAATACTTTAGTAGATGACGTTTGTGACGAAGTAAATGCTGACATGTTTTATGATGAACGTAACAAATATTTATTTGAAGCTATTTATGAATTGCATTCTAATCATATTCCTATTGATGCTAAAATGGTCAAGGAAGAATTAGATAAGAAAAAAAGATTAACGCAAGTAGGAGGGCTACCATACATTAGTGAAGTCATTGATAGTGTTATTACCACTGCTAATTTATCTTATTATCTAGATATTATTAAAGAACATTTTTTAAGAAGAAATATCATAAATACAGCAACAAATATAGTTGAAGAAGCCTATAATGAAGAAAATGTTACCACGCTTTTAGATGATGCGGAACGAAATATTTTAAATGTTATTAAACAACGTAAAGTAAATGAATTTGTCCCTATTCAAGAAGTTTTAAGAAGAGCCCAAGCCCAATTAGAAGAATTAGCGAAAACTAAAAAGCTAATTACAGGTTTAGAAAGTGGTTATTATGATTTAGATAAAATTACGACTGGTTTTCAACCCGGTGAATTAATTATTTTAGCAGCTCGACCTGGTATGGGAAAAACAGCAATAGTTTTAAATATGGCTGCTTATGCTGCTCGTACTACTAAAAAAGCTATTGCTATTTTTAACTTAGAAATGACTGCTGAACAACTTGTTAACCGGATTATTAGTGCCGTAGGTAGTATCGAAACATATAAATTACAAACTGGTCAAATGGGTGAAAGAGATTGGAAAAAATATAATGAAGCTATCAATATTTTAGCTGATACCAATCTTTATATAGAAGATAATTTAAGTGTTACTTTGCCAGAAATAAAAGCTAAATGTCGTCGCCTTGCCAATTTAAAAGAAGGCTTAGGATTAGTTGTAATTGATTATTTGCAATTACTTACAATGGGTAAAAAAGTTGAATCACGTCAAGTTGAAGTAGGAGAAATTTCCCGTAACTTAAAAACAATGGCTTTAGAACTTGGTGTACCAGTTATAGCTTTGGCCCAATTAAATCGGAGCAGTGTTACAACTAAAAGAGAGGGCAATACACCAGTTTTATCAGATTTAAGAGAGTCAGGTTCTATTGAACAAGATGCTGATATGGTATTGTTCTTTAATCGTAAAGATTACCATGAAGCTAAAAAAGATCAAAAAGAAAAAATTGTGCCAGCTGAACTTATTGTGGCTAAGCATCGGAAAGGTGGCCTTGGTACTATACCATTAGTATTTGAACTTAGCATGAGTGCTATTAGAAGTATGGCTCCAAATGTAGAGGAAGAGAGTTAATGAAACAGAAAGAAATAATTGTAACTACTATATTATGTATCTTTATTTTAGGCTTATATTTTATGATAGGTAGTTATCAAGAAATTAAGAGTGGTCAAAAAGTTTATAATGTTTACTTAGATGGCGAGATAATCGGTGCTATTGCTAGTAAAGATGCATTATATGACTTAATAGATGAACGAGAACAAAATATAAAAGATAAATATCATGTTAGTAATGTTTATCCTCCCGAAAGTTTAAAAATTGAAGAAACATATTCTTATAATACAGAAATTACTAATTTAGGGAGTATTTATAAAAAAATTGAAGAATTACAAGATTTCACTATTCATGGGTATGAAGTAAGTGTTAATAAAACCGATAATGAAGAATCATTTAAATTTTATGTTTTAGATAAAAAGGTTTTAAATGAAGCTATTGAAAAATTTATTTTAGCTTTTATCGATGAAGATGATTATAATGCTTATTTAACTAATAAACAAAAAAAATTAGATGATATTGGTGTCTATTATAGTGAAATGGGAATATTAGAAAATATTACAATTCGGGAAAAATATATTAGTGTTAATGAAACCATTTATGATAATAGTGAAACTTTAGCCCAACAATTATTATTTGGCTTTAATTATAAAGAACAAAGTTATACTATTAAAGCTGGTGATACAATTGAATCTATAAGTGAAGCAAACACATTAAATACTCAAGAATTTTTAATAGCTAATCCCGAGTATTCAAGTAAAGATTCACTGCTTGCTATTGGCGATAAAGTTAATATTACCTTAATTAATCCCGAAATTTCTTTTAGTTATAAAGTTAAGGAAATGAAAGAAGTAGAATATCCATTTGATACTGAAGTAGTAGTTGATTCTACAAAAGATGCCAATTATTCAGAAATTACTCAACCCGGAGTTATCGGTCTTTCATTACAAACTAGTGAATATACAGTTGTTAATGGCGAACCCAATAGTAATGTTACTTTACTTGAAGATATAACGATTAGACAAAAAGTGGATCAAATAAGAACCAAAGGTAAAAAAGTAACATCAATTCAATGGGGAACAGATACTTATGATTATAGCGATTCTGGATGGCGGTGGCCAACAATTATTCCATACGCTGTAACTAGTGAGTTTGCACCAAGATGGGGTAAAGTTCATGGTGGAATTGATATTTCTGGAACTGGATTAGGTTCTAAAATCTTTGCTGCTAATGACGGTACGGTTGTTCATGTTAATAATACTTGTTCAGATATGGGCTATTATGGCAGTACTTGTGGTAGTGGCTTTGGAAATTTTGTAATTATTGACCATGGAAACAACATTTATACTTTATATGGTCACGTTTTAAGTAATATACCTGTCAAAGAAGGTCAAAATGTTTCTAAAGGAACAGTAATTGCTTATATGGGTAATAGTGGTTCTTCAACTGGAGTTCATTTACATTTCTCATTTGCTAATGGTGACCCTCGAAATGGTGGAACATATTTTGATCCAAGAAAAATATTTCCAAAAAGATAGATAGTTTTTAGAAGGAGTAGTTAATTATGAAAGTATGTATATTTGCAAGTGGTTCCAAAGGTAATTCTACTTATATTGAAACCGCTAATCACCATATTTTATTAGATATTGGAAAAAATAAAAAATATATTGTTGATTCTTTAAAAGAAATTGGTGTAGATCCCAAAAGTATCGATACAATTTTAATAAGTCATACCCATGCTGATCATATTTCGGCTTTAGAAACATTTATTAAAAAGTATCCAGCTACAGTGTACATGCCTCAAAAGATGTTTGCCTCTTTAGATAGCTTACAAAATTATGAACATATCAAAATTTACGAAAATGAAATTAATTTAGATGATGTAAAAATAACCACTATTAAATCTAGTCATGATGCAATAGATTCACGTAATTTTATTATCGAAAGTGCTGGAGCTTCCATAGTGCAAATAACGGATACTGGTTACATTAATAGTAAATATTTTAATAAATTAAAAAATAGAGATGTTTATTTATTAGAAAGTAATCATGATGTAGAAATGCTTACCCATGGACCATATCCTGATTGGTTAAAACAACGAGTTTTATCTGATGAAGGCCATTTATCTAATCAAGCTGCTGGTTTTTACTTATCCAAATTAATTGGTGATAAAACTAAGAAAGTTTATTTAATGCACTTAAGTGAAGTTAATAATGATCCTAATATCGCATTAAAAACTGTTGTTGAATCTTTAAAAGAATATAACGTTGATTTTACAAATATTGAGTGTGCTGAACAAAATAATATTAGTGAAGTGATAACTTTATGATTAAAATTATTTGTGTTGGTAAAATTAAAGAAAAATACTTAGAAGAACTTATAAAAGACTATTTTTTAAGAATAAATAAATATCATAAGTTAGAAATAGTTGAAGTCAAAGATAATGAAGATATAAAAATCGAAACAAGCAACTTATTAAAAGTACTACCCAAAAATAGTTATAATATCGCTCTTTATATTAATGGCAAAACTTATGATAGTTTAGAATTTGCTAATTATTTAAACAATTTATTTAATCATAATGCCAATATTAATTTTATTATTGGTGGTTCAAATGGCCTTTCTCCAGAAATTTTAGATTTATGTCCTACTAAAATAAGTTTTTCTAAATTGACTTTTCCCCATGGATTATTTCGGGGCATTTTACTTGAACAAATATATCGTGCTTTTAAAATTAATAATAACGAATGTTATCATAAATAAGTAGTAAAGGAAGTAATAATATGATTGGTAATGATTGGGATACTAAATTAGAAATAATTGAAAAAAGTAATGGCTTTAAAAAATTTTTAAGTATAATAAATGACAAATATCAAAAAGGTATTGTATATCCACCCAAAAATTATATATTTAATGCTTTAAAATTAACCCCATACAGTAATGTTAAAGTGGTTATTATGGGACAAGATCCTTATCATGGTGAAGGAGAAGCTCATGGCTTATCTTTTAGTGTTCAAAAAGGAATAAAAATTCCTCCATCACTTCAAAATATTTATAAAGAATTGGAAAGTGATTTAGGAATTAAACCTGCTGAATATGGTGATTTAACTAAATGGGCCGAAGAAGGAGTATTACTTTTAAATGCTGTGTTAACAGTTGATAAAGATCATCCTGCTTCTCATCGAGGATTAGGATGGGAACTTTTAACAGATTATATAATTAAAGTCATTAATGAAAAAGAAGAACCTGTTGTGTTTATCTTATGGGGCAATTTTGCTAAAGAAAAAATAAAGTTTATTACCAACCCTAAACATCTTATTTTAACAAGCCCTCATCCATCACCTTTTTCTGCTAACAGTGGTTTTTTCGGTTCAAAACCTTTTTCCAAAACTAATGAATTTTTAATAAAAAACAATATAAAACCGATAGATTGGAAACTTTAAAACGTTTCACCGTCATCGGTTTTATTATTGCTATTATAAAAGCCTCTAATTCTATATTTTGCTAATTTAGCAACTACATTATAAGGAAAAGATTTAATAAGTTTATTTGATTCAATAGCGTTTTGATTAAATAAATTTTTAGCTGCTATCAATATTTCATCTGTCTCTCTTAATAATTTATAATTTTTGATAAAATCATTATCTTTATTTAAATTATCAAAATCGGTCATTAAATCATTTATTAATTTAACTGCTTCATCCAACTTTAAATCCTTTTCGTTATTAGTTATTATCAAATCTCTTATAGATACATAATCTTTTAAATAATCTTTTTTACCTGTTACTTTTTTAATACTTCCATTTAAAGAAATAATAATTTCTAATTTTTCATTTAATTTAGTATCAATTATCTCTTCCGCTTTACTCATTTTCTCATTATATTTCTTCAATTTAGTAACAGCAATAAAATATACTAAAACTGCTATTGCAATTAATGCAAATAGAAATACTAAAATAACATAAAAATTCATATTATACCTTACTTTCTTTTAAATACTTTAGTTAATTTACTTCCTAAAATATCTTCAATTTCACTTTTATTAATTACATAGTATATGCACACTAAGACAATTCCTATAAAACCAATTAATAATATTAATAATAATCTACTTTCTACATTTATAATTATACCACGATATACAAAAGAAAGAAGTATCATTAATATATAAACTAAAAATAATTTTGGCAATTTATGTAAAGTATTATGAAAATCTAAATGATATGCTTTTTTAAGAACAGTAATAGGAATAATTAATGAAACAATATAACCAATTAATGTCGCAGTTATCGCTCCATAATATGGATAAATATTAAGTTTATTAAACAAAATCATCAAAGGAGCATCTAAACATAAATTTAAAAATAGTCCTAATAAAACTGAAATATAAATCAGTTTAGTTTTATTTAACCCTTGTAAACCGTTACTAACCATAATATATAAAGCATCAAAGGCTGCTACTATTATCATATATTTCATAATTATGGTTCCCAAATTACTATAATCAAAAAATATTGTCCATATTTCCTTAGCAAAAATACTCATAAATATAGCCATAGGTAAAGCTACATAAAAGAATACTTCCATAATTTTATTAAATTTATCATTGATATCTTTATAATCTTTTTTCGTATTACTTCTAGCTAAAGACGGTATTAAACTTAAAGCTAAACCTGTCGCAATACTAGTCACTATTGTATTCATTTTACTACCATAAGTTACAAAGATACTACTTATTGTAGTGACATCACTTTTACTAAAATTTAAATAATTTAAAACTCTTGTTAAAATAGCTAAATCAGTAAATGAATATAAAGAATTAGCTATATTGATTATAATAAAAGGAATAGCATAAAAAATAATTCTTTTTATAATAACTTTTTTTTCTTCTAATTTTATACTACTTATATCAGTATTTTCTTCTTTTTTTAATTTAAATATTTTAGTTCCTAAATAAATGTAACCAACAATTGCTCCTATCGCCGCTGCAAATACTGCTACTCCAATAGTAATTTTTAAACTTAGATTTAAAACTTTATAGACTAAAAAACTTCCTAATAATAAAACAATAACTCTAACTATTTGTTCAATAACCTGACTTATTGATGATGGCATCATATAACCATGACCTTGTAAATAACCCCGACTTATACTTAATAATGGTACTATTAAAATAGCAAATGAAACACATCTTATAACAAAAGCAATTTCTGATATAGTACTAGTAACTGCATCTTTATTGCCAACTAAAACTTTAGCAATAAAAGGAGCAAATAGAAAACAAATTAAAAATGAAATAAAACTAAATATTAAAACTATTTTTTTGGCAATTTTAAACATATAAGCTTTTTTATCTTGTTCATCTAAACTATTATATTCACTAGTGAGCTTACTAATAGCAAGAGGAATACCTGCTGTCGATATTACTAAGAAAATATTATAGATTTGATAAGCATAACCATACAAAGCTCCACCTTCATAACCAACAATAGCTTTAAAAGGTATTGTATATATTATTCCTAAAAACTTTGAAATAAATATTGCTGCCGTAGCAATTATAGCCCCGTCAATAAAACCATTTTTTTTCATGTTTCACTTCCTCTTATTATTATACTTTAATAAATTAGTTAAGGGCAATACTAAATTAATCAAGCTTACTTTTTGGATAAGGTTTTCTTTCATCAGTTCTACAAACTAAGTAATCTAAACTAACACCATAAAAATCAGCAAGAATACATAATCTTTCTAAAGGTATTACGTATATACCGGTCTCATATTTTGAATATTGTTGTTGGGTAGTATGTAATAAAGCCGCTAATTCTTTTTGGGCAATATCTCTATCTTCTCTAATTTCTTTAAGTCTCAAAGTTTTCATATTTATCACTCCATAAATAATAATTTCACACATCTAAAAAGATGTATTGACACTACACCAATAATGGCGTAAAATATTTATATAATACATCATAAATGATGTAAAAACTAAAGGAGTAAATATAAAATGAAGAATAGAAAAATAATAATAAGCTTAGTGGGAGTATTCATAATGTTACTACTAATAATAAGTGCAACGTATGCATATTTTAGTGTAACAATAACCGGTAATGGTAGTAAGACTATGATCACAGCGAATACGCCGAAGAAACACTCATTATCTGTAAGTACTTTATATGATGATATACATATCCATGTGGATAATAATGATATGAAATTAGCAAATGTAGGAAGTTATTATGGAGCAGTAAATAATAATAGATATGAAAAAACAAAGGAAGAAGGAACCCATAATATAATCGAAGTATCATCCAAAGGTATGAAAAACATTAGATATAGTTGCAATGGTGATATAAAAGTAACTTTAAACATTGATGATGGCAGGATGGGTAGTGTCTTAGAAAAAGAAGATGTACTTTTATATTTAAAAGGCTTAGGCTTAGATGAAACACTAGACTTAAGTACTTTAAAAGTAAATAACACTAAAATATATAATACAAGTTTTGAGATAGACGGAAATAGTAGTGATTATTTAAGTGCGATAGTAGAATTAATAAATAAAGAAAGTTATCAAAATTATATAGCGAATAAAATACTAAATGTCAAAATAGAAGCCGAGAATATGGTATGTCATGAAAATGGTACATATAAATATTTAGTTAAATTAAATAAAAATGTAAAAGAGATACAAAATGGTAAGGAAACAGAAAAATGGGTCTCACTATTTTATGATGAAGAAGGACTATATCAAAAGATCCAAAATATTTACTTAGTAGATTACATAAATACATCAAAAGCAATTAAGACATGGGAATTAGGAGACAACGATAGAGGAACTAAGTCAAATGAAGTAATGGGTTGGTTAGAAGTGACACCAGATGAAGATGATAGATATGATTTATATATTGGTTCAAATGGACCAATGCGAGCGCCGCAAGATATGAGTAGAGCATTTCAAGAATTTACTAATTTAAAGAAAATTACAGGTAATGCCTTAGATACCAATGAAGTAACAAATTTATCAAATACATTTGTAAATTGTACTAATTTGGTAGATATAGGAGCTCTTGCTAATTGGAATACTCAAAATGTAACAAACTTATCCAGTATGTTTGGCAGTTGTAAAAAATTAAATGACATTAATGCATTAGTTAATTGGAATACGTCAAAAGTAAATACTATGTACTGTTTATTTGGAAGCACAGCTTTAACAGACCTAACACCACTAAGTAATTGGGATGTATCTCATGTAACTAATATGCAATGGTTATTTGAATCCACTCATGTGAGTAATGTGAATCCTTTAAAACTTTGGAAAACATCAAGTTTAGTTAATCCTAGTTCTATGTTTGTATATGATGGAGATTTAATAGATATAAGTGGACTGGCTAATTGGGATATGTCTAATGTTACTAATCTTGAAAATATGTTTTGGGGAACATCAATAAGCGATATATCTCCATTAAGTAATTGGAACATCCCTAAAATTACAAGTATAGGTGGTATGTTTTGGTGTACTGAAATTAATGATTTAAGTCCAATAGCCCATTGGGATACATCAAATGTAACAAATATGGCTCAAATATTTAATAGTACTAATATAATTGATTTGAGTCCAATAACCAACTGGGATGTGTCAAATGTTAAAAATATGTCTAATATGTTTTATATTACTCCAATAAAAGATTTAACACCAATAAAAGATTGGAACACTAAAAGTGTCACCGATATGGCTGCTATGTTTGCCGGAGCGCAAATAAATGATTTAAATCCAATAAAAAGTTGGAATATTACTAAAGTTACTAATATGGAAAATATGTTTGCAAATTGTAGTAATCTGACAGATTTAGGTCCATTATCAAATTGGGATGTCTCACATGTAACTAATATGAAAACTATGTTTTATGGTATAAAAACAAATGATTTTAAAGCATTAGCCAGTTGGAATACTCAAAATGTAACCAATATGTCATATATGTTTCAATATTCTTCAATAGATGATCTAACTCCATTAAAAGATTGGAATGTGTCAAATGTAACAGATATGAGCGGAATGTTTTCTAGTACGCAGATAAATGATATAACACCTATTACTAATTGGGATACCAAAAATGTAACAAATATGGGAGATTATAAAGAAGCAAGTGTTGGCATGTTTCAAAATTGTTCAAATTTAACTAAAGTAGATTTAAGCAATTGGAACGTTCCAAAATTAATAAGCATACATAGGATGTTTGCAGGATGTACAAAATTAGTAGAATTAAAATTACCAAAAGCTTCATATAATCAAATAAATGATATATCCAATTATCAAGCAATATTTGGTGGTGAATTTACAAATGATAGGGGTAGAGTAAATGTTACATCAACAGTTTCAAATAACATAACCGTCTATACTGAGTCATCGCAAATAGATTGGGTTCAAGCAAGACTACAAGAAGCTTTAGAAGAAAACAACCACAGCCAAGTTATTCCCTATTAAAAAATAAATAAATATGATAAAATGAATTGCTAAATCTATAAAGATTTGGTAATTTTTTTTAGCAAAGATTACTTAAATGTCGAAAAATAAGAAGTTTTGACATCATTTGTCGAAAGTCTTGCAAGTAGTAAAATAAAAGCTAAAATAAGTAACTCGAGAAAGAGAGAAGAAGATAATGCGTAAAAAATTTTATACTTTGAATAATGATCGAATGTTTAAGACAATTATGTTAAATGATAATAATGAATTATTAGAAAAAATAATTAGTGATATTTTAGAAGAAAAAATAACTATTAAAATAGTAAAACCAACTGAATTACCAATTCTAAATATGGGGATGAAATTAAATGTCTTAGATGTTGTAGTAGAAACGGAAAATCATGAAACAATAAATGTGGAAGTAAATCCTTGTTTTGATGAAATAATAAAGAAAAGAAATATTATCTATTTAGCTACTTTGTGTAGTCAAATAGCAAAGAAAGGTAAATTATTAGAAGATAATAAAATAATCCAAATCAATTTAAATTATAATGATATTGGTCATTTAAAAGAAGATTATATGTTAATAGATAGAATAAATGGTGGGGTATATAGTGAAGACATTCGGATAATCAATGTCAATCTTGTAGAATATAAAAGAATGTGGTATGATAAAAATATCCAAGGGGATTTAGAACATATCTATTTAGTAATGTTAAGTGCTAGTAAAGAAGAAATAGAGAAATTAAGTAAACAAGATAAATTAGTAAGGGAGGTTGAAGAAAAGATGTTTGTAATCAATGATGATGATAGTATAACAAGATTAGTATCTTATGAAGAAGAAGCTAAAATGATCCAAGAGGCCAGAGAACGTTATGCAGAAAATAAAGGTAAAGAAACGGGAATTAATTTAGTTGCTAAAAATTTATTGAAGAAAGGCATGGCAATAAAAGATATAAAAGAAGTTACTGGTTTAAAGGATGAAGAAATAAAAAAATTAAATAAAGTAAATAATCAATAAAAAATTCAAAGATTTTATAACCTTTGAATTAAAAATTTTTTTCAGAATAAACATGAGAATAATTGATTTTTTCAAAAAATTCTACATAATCTAAATAAATCATTCTGATTAAATACCAATCACCATTTATGGGATCACTTAATATTAAATGATCTTTACCAGCCTCTTCAATTATTCCTGAATAAATTTTATTTTGCCACTCACTACTATCTGGATAAGAAACATAAGCATTAACTCTTTTTCCCTTATTAAGTCTTAAAATATTCTCTATGTAGCTTTGTTCCATAGGCAAAGTACTAATTGAAGAAATATTACCAGGTGGACTTGTTGGAACATTGGTCATCGGTGCTTGATTTGTTGGGAATGTTGGATTTTGATAATAACTACCATTCATATAATTTAATTTCACCTCTATAAATTATATGTATCAACTCTTCTAAGTATTATCTTGTTTCTTTTTTAATAAGTTTAGCATGAATAACTAATTTTTCCGTTTTGCCATGACAAGTCGATAAAGTTAATATATAATCATTTTCTGAAACAGATGTATTAAAATTATGGACACTTCTTCCTATCAACATGTTAGCAAATTCTAAAAAATCAGTATTAGAAGAAAAATTAGTTCTAATATAATCATTTGTGGTAGGAATATGATAGATACTAAAAATTTGCCATAAAGTATTTTCATAAGGTGTTGACAATTTTATAATAAAATTATCAGTATTATTAAGCCAATTTTTAGTCAAAGTATTTTTAAGACTACCAAACATAGATTTATCTTTTCGGTTATGTGCATAAATAATAGTATTTTTATCTAAATTTTCCATATTATTTCGATAATCTAAGAACAACCATCCGGCACTATTTTTTTCTTTATCAATCGAATGATCTAAATAAAAATCATTATTAGTAGTTTGTACAAATGGATAATTGACATTAGTGCCATTAACTTGTATCCATCCTTCAACATCATTATTAATATTCTTAAGTTCATTAAAATCAACATTTATTAAATTTTGTTTTATATAAGACCAATAAGGATCATCATCCTGAATATCATTATTTGGTTCAATAATTTCCGTATTTTCATTATCTTCCGTTTCTTTTATTTGTACATTTTCCGTTATTTTGTTTTGCAAATCTTTAGTTTTTTTATTCTCTTTAAACCAAATTAATATATTAAAAGAAGAATAAATAATACAAATAATTAACAAAATAATAACAATATTACTAATTAAATTTTTTAAATTTGCCTTTTTCATAGAATTTCCTTTTCTTCAATCATTTTACTACTTAAACAATATGAAATCAATATTGCAAGGACTAAAAAATTTTTGTATAATTATAATAGGTAGATAAAAATGAAGAAAAAAAGTGGCTTAATAAGTAAAGATACTAAAGAAATAATTATAACAGGAATTTCCTTTGTTTTTGGAACCTTTTGTTTAGCATTATGTTATAATCTTTTTTTCGTTCCTAATAATCTTGTTGTCGGTGGTGTTTCTGGTCTTGGTTTAGTTATTGAAAAATTATGTGGTTTCAATTCTCAATTATTTATTTATGCTACATCATTTTTACTTCTTATCGTGAGCTTTTGCTTTTTAGGTAAATCAGAAACTAAAAGAGTAGTAATTGGTTCATTTCTATACCCAGTTTTTGTCACCTTTACCGAACCAATGTCAGAATTTTTATTAAATTATTTAACATTTCAAGAAATTCTTGTCACTGTTGTTTTAGCCGGTACTCTTTATGGTTTTAGTAATGGTCTTGTCTATAAATTTGGTTATTCTACTGGTGGTAGTGATGTAATCGTTCGCTTAATGCGTAAATATCTACATATGAGTGAAGGAAGAGGTGTTTTAATAGTTAATATCTTTATTATTTTAACTGGTGCCTTTGTTTTTGGAGTAGATAATGCCATTTATGCCACTATTATATTAGTAATTGGTTCCATGATAGTTGATAAAATAATTTTAGGCATATCTGATAGTAAGAAATTTATGATTTATACTAAAGAATCACGAAAAGTTAAAAATGTTATTGAAAAAGAATTTCAAACTGGTTATACAATATTTCCCACTGTTGGCGGTTATTCCCATGTAAAAGGGGCAATGATAATGTGTGTTATAAGTAATAGAGATGTTAATTATTTTAAAGATCGTATTTTAGAAATAGATGAACATGCCTTCTTTGTCATTAGTGATTGCTATGAGGTAAGAGGAGGCATAAAAAGACCTAATTTACCATTTATATAATATATGTAAATAATACTAAAAGGACAAATTTACCATTTATATAATGGTATTTTTTTGATATAATTATATAGGAGTATAAGATATGAAGTTTATTGAATTAAAAAATGTGAATAAAACTTATTCGACTGGCGTCACTGCACTTGCTGATTTATCTGTGGAAATAGAAAAAGGCGAGTTTGTTTTCGTAATTGGTCATACCGCTAGTGGTAAATCGACATTTATAAAAATGTTATACCGTGAAGAAAAACCTACTAAAGGTAGTGTTATTGTTGGTGGTGTTAATGTTGCTAAATTGCGCAATGGTCGTGTTTATAAATTAAGAAGAAAAATCGGTGTTGTTTTTCAAGATTTTAAATTATTACCCAAACTAACTGTATATGAAAATGTAGCTTTTGCCCTTGAGTGTTTAGGAATGAAAGCTAGTGAAATAAGACCTAAAGTCTTAAAAGCTATTGAAATTGTTGGTTTAAAAGAAAAGGTAAGAAGTTTTCCCCATCAATTATCCGGCGGCGAACAACAAAGAGTTTGTATAGCTAGAGCAATTGTTAACGAGCCTAAACTATTGATATGTGATGAACCTACTGGAAACTTAGACCCTGAAACCAGTAAAGAAATTATGAAAGTAATTGATAATATTAATAAAGATTTAAAAACAACTGTTATTATGGCTACCCATGATAAAGAAATTGTCAATCGCATGAAAAAAAGAGTTCTTTTAATCGAACACGGCGTTTTAACAGGGGATTATCTGAAAGGAAGTTATAAGTCACATGAAGCCATTTAGAATAATTGGAAGAAGTATCCGTGATGCTTTTAAAAGTGTTTTTCGTAATTTTAGTTTAAGTATAGCTTCTATATTATGTGCCACGATTACTTTAATGGTTGTTGCTATTGCTACAGTTGTGGCTTTAAATGTGCGAAATGCTACTCAACAATTAGAAAGCGAATTAAGTATTGTTGTTTATGTTGAAAGAGGTACAACGGATACGGCTCTTGAATATTTAGAAAATGAATTAAAAAATATTAATGGTGTTGCAGAAGTAAAATTTATTAGTAACGATGAAAGATTATTGGAAATGAGTAATAAAGATTCATCATTTAGTGTTAATTTTGAAATTTATGAAGAAAATCCTTTGCTTGATGCCTTTGTCGTTTATGTGAAAAATCCAGAAGATTTAGAAAATACCACAGCAGAAATTAGAAAAAAAGATAATGTTGAAAGTGCTGATTATGGTAAGGATACAGTTGATACAATAGTAACAGTCTTCGATGTAGTTGAAAAAGCTACCGTTGTCGTTGTCATTGCTCTTGTATTAGTAACTGCATTCTTAATTACCAATACGATTAAATTAGCTATTTATGCAAGACGTAACGAAATTGAAATTATGCGTTTAGTTGGTGCTAGTAATCTAGCTATTAAAATGCCATTTGTTTTTGAAGGATTTACTATTGGTTTATTAGGTTCAATTATTCCTATAATTATTACCATTTATGGATATATAATTGCTTTTGAAAAATTAGGTGGTAAAATCATTATTGATAATTTAAATTTAATTGGTCCTTACAATTTCATTTTCTACATTTCTCTAGGCATTGCTTTATTAGGAGCAGTTATTGGAATGTTTGGAAGTCTTTTAGCAGTTAGAAGGTATTTGAAAATATGATGAAGAAAATTACTAATTGTTTTATCCATATTATATTAATTATAGCCATAACTTTTGGTTATTTAATGCCTCCTTTGAAAGTTGAAGCAGCCACTGGTTTAGATCGTACTTTAGCAGATGTTAAAGCCGAACTTAAAACTATGGAAAAAAAATTACAAGATAATAAAAATAGTCAAAAAAAAACACAAGCCGAAATAGATCGTGCTGAAGTTAATATGGGTAATGCTAAACACGAAATTGAAGAATCTGAAAAAGAAATAGCCCTTCTTACTGAAGAAATCACTAAAACTAATGCAGAAATTGAAAAATTAAAAGCTGAAAATGCTGAACTATTAATTCAATATCAAAAATTAGAAAATAATAATGCCGTTTATTCTTATGTTACCGGAGCCTCATCTATCACTGAATTAATCATGCGTATGGATGCCATTAATCAACTTACAGAATATAATGAAACTAAGCTTGATAAAATGGAACTTTTAATTCGTAACAACGATAAATTATCAGCAGAACTTGAAAAATATAAAGTTAAAATGGATAAAAAAATTGTTGAATATGAAAGTATAATTGATGATTTAGGTGATGACTTAAGCTCTCTTATTGAAGGCGTTCCTGGTTTAGAAGATCAAATTCAAGATTTAAAATCATCCATTAAAATGTATGAAAACATGGGTTGTAAAGATAACGATAAATTATCTGTATGTATGAATTTTTCTAATAATTCCGGTTGGTTGAGACCAGTTACCAGTGGTAAAATAACAAGTCCTTTTGGTATGCGTTGGCATCCTACTAAAAAAGTATATCAAATGCATAATGGTATTGATATAGGTGTTTCAGAAGGTACCAAAGTTTATGCGACAGCTAATGGTGTTGTAGGAGCCATTGTTGATTTAGCTACCGGTACTAAATCATCCCTTCGCTGTGGTGGCCAAAAAATTTATTTAAATGTTACTGTTAATGGTGTAGCTTATACGGTAATTTATATGCATTTACTTCAAATAAATGTTAAAGTTGGTGATAAAGTTACTACAGATACAGTTATAGCTTTATCTGGTGGTGGTAAACAAACCCAAAAATATGATACTTGTACAACTGGTGCACATTTACATTATGGTGTATCACAAGGCGTTCATTATGATGGCTCCTCTTCTAGTGCTTCAAAAATGAATAAAAATTATATAAATCCTCCAGGATTCCCATCAAATGCTGCAAAAGGTGCTGTCTTCTATACAAGATAAAAGTAAATAACTAGTCAAAATATTGGCTAGTTTTCTTATTTGTGATAAAATAAATTTGGATGCAAAAAATATAATTAAAAAAAGGTGATATATAAAAATGAAAAAAATTGTTATATTTGGTGGTGGCAGTGGTCTATCCCAATTATTAAAAGGATTAAAATTATTTCCTATAGATTTAACTGCTGTCGTTTCTGTTTCAGATAATGGTGGTAGTACAGGTCGAGTAAGAAAAGATTATAATATTCCAGCCGTTGGTGATATTTCTAAAGTGCTTTTAGCAATGAGTGACTGTGACAGTGAAATACGTGATTTAATGAACTATCGCTTTACGAAATCCAAAACATTAGGTAATCATTCCCTAAAAAATTTACTTTTAACGGCTCTTTTAGATTTAAAAGGTAATTTTGATACTTCGCTACCAGTAATAGAAAAATTATTGGATATTAAAGGTAAAGTATTACCCCTTACGGAAGATAATGTTAATTTAGTTGGAATAACTGCTGATAATAAAAAATTAATTGGAGAAGAACAAATAACTAAAAGTAAAAAGAAAATTGTAAAAATAGAATATTCAAATGATATAATTGTTAATCCTAAAGTTTTAGAAGCTGTTAAAAAAGCTGATTTGATTATATTTTCTAGTGGTAGTCTTATAACTAGTATTATTCCTCATTTATTAAATGCTAATTTAAATCAAGCTATTAAAAATAGCAAAGCTAAAAGAATGTATATTTGTAATTTATTTACCCAACCAGGTGAAACAGATGATTTTAAAGTAAGTGATCATTTAAAACTTTTAGAAGATTATTTAGGCGAATCTACTATTGATATTGTTATAGCTAATAATACTAAAATGAATTCTTCTTTAGTAAAGAAATATGAAACTGAAGAACAAAAAGATCAAGTACCTTTAGATATCGAAAATTTAAAAGCGATGCATAAAATAATAATTGCAGATAAAATTTATAAAATTGAAAATAATGTTTATCGCCATGATGAATTAAAAACCGCTTATTTGATTTTTTCTTATCTTATGGATGGAGTAAAAAATGACCTTCACGACTAGGTTAAAAGAAGAAATTAGTAAATCTTTAAATAATGAAATTGAATCACGCTGTATAATTGAAGCTTTTTTAAGATATAATGCAACCTTTGGTGATAAAATAACTATTACTTTAGAAAATGCTTCAGTAACACGCTTTATTTATCAAATTATAAAAGCTATTTTTAATACTACACCTAAAATAACTGTCCGTATTCAAAAAAGATTTCGAGTTAAACAAATTTATATTTTAGATATAGTTGAAAATATTGCCTATATTAAAAATTCTCTTAACTTAAATAAAGTTCCCACTTTAGATAGTGATGAAGAAAAAATAGCCTATTTAAAAGGAGCTTTTCTCGGTATTGGTAATGTTTCTAATCCTAAAACAAGTGGTTATCATTTAGAATATATCTTAGATAAGAAAAAAGATGCCGATTATATCGCTAAATTATTAAACTATTTTCATTTAAATGCTAAAGTCATAAAAAGAAGTAATAAATACATATCTTATATTAAAATGAGTGAAAGTATTAGTGATTTAATAAAAATGTTTCGCGCTATTAATTCTTTATTTGAATTTGAAGATACTCGTATTTATCGTGACCATAAAAATATGGTCAATCGCCTTAACAATTGTGAACTAGCTAATCAAGAAAAAACTATTAAAAGTGGTTTACAAAGTTTAGAAGATATTGAATATTTAGAAAAAAATAATTTAATATCTTTAGTAGATGATAAATTAAAAATAGTTATTAACTATCGTAAAAAATATCCTGAGGCATCTTTTCAAGAATTAGCGGACATTATCAGTATGGAAACGGATTATAAAGTTGGTAAATCGGGAATTAATCATCATTTTATTCGTTTAAGAAAAATCAAAGAACAAGATTTAAAGAAAGAAAAGTAGGTATCAAATGGACAAAGAAACAGATGTTACTATTGTTAGTACAAATTTGAATAAAAATATATTAACTAAATATCCTAATTATCATGTTATTGATAATAATTTTAATATGGAAGATTTATGTAAATATACTCATGTTATTTTTTATAATAATTTAAATAATCTTAGTGAAAAAAAAGTTAAAGAAATTTTTACTTTTTTAAAAAATAATCATATTAAATTTATTAATATTACTAATAATATGGAATTTACTTTATTAACTGCCTATTTAATTATTTATGATCGTAGTAATATATTAATTGAAGGCCCCACTTTAGAAGTTTTAAAAAATACTAAATTAATTAAAAGAATCGGTTTAAATTTACCATTTATGGTTGATCTATCTCTTCTTTTAAAAGATTATAATCTTCTTGATAAAATATATCTAGACAAAGAAGAATTACGAGGTGTATTATGGCCCTAAATTTAGTGAAAGATTACGGTATTATTGGTATTTGTAGTACCTATCAAAGTAATTTAAATCAAAATGCTTTCGTAAAAGATTTAAATATTAAAGATATTGATAAAGCTTTAAAAATAGTGGATTTAGATGCTAGTATCAAAGATAAAGTAGTAAAAGATTTAACTTTAAGTGAACAATTTAAAGTTGAACTGGCCACAAAGTTACATGATAAAACTATTATTATTGGCAATTTATCTAATACTCTTAATTATAAAACTCAAGAATATATGAAGAAATTATTTATTAAATTAAATAGTGATTATAATAAAAATATTATAGTTATTGATAACGATATTCAAGTATTCTTTGATTTAGTAAAAAGAATTTATGTTATTTTTGATCGAATTGTAGTTTATGAAACTAGTGATTTTTTTGATAAAGAATTATTTAAATGGGTTCGTATTCCTAAAATAATAGATTTTATAAATTATGTTAATACTAATCAACCAATATTGCAAAAAACAACTGATATTAATGAATTAATAAAGGATATTTATCGGAGTGTAACATGAAACTGATGCTCGTAGTAGCTTATGATGGCGCTAAATTTCATGGTTTTCAAAGACAAAACAATGCTAGAAATGTCCAAAGTGAATTAGAATCAGCTTTAAGTAAATTGTATCATCAACAAATTTTGGTAAAAGGGGCTGGCCGCACCGATGCTAAAGTTCATGCTAAATATCAAGTAGTGCACTTTGAAGTTAATCAAAATATTTTTAATTTACGGAAGAAACTTAATAATCTTTTAACTGATATTCATGTAAAAAAAGTTCAAAAAGTAGCAAATGATTTCCATGCTCGTCATAGTGTTAAATCCAAAACTTATTTATATAAAATTGCTTTAACTAATCAAAAAGATAATAATTACTATCTACTTCTTAAAAATAAATTGGATATAAAAAAAATGCAAGAAGCTAGCCAACTTTTCTTAGGAACTCATGATTTTCGGAATTTTGTAGCTGGCGAACGCCTTAATTATACTTCAACTATTTTTGATATCCATATATTTAAAATTGGTTCTGTTTTGTATTTAAAGTTTAAAGGTTTAGCTTTTTATCGCTATATGGTTCGCAATTTAGTCGGGGCTTTAATTGAAATAGGAAAAGGTAAGATTAACCAAGAAGTAATTCAAAAGATGTTAGATAATAAAATTTCTAAAAGGTTACCAACTGCTTCCCCTCAAGGTTTATATTTGATCCATATTGAGTACTAATTTACATATTTAACAATTTTTTTAATAAAATTAGGGTAGAAAGTACGATTTTAATTGACAAAATCCTACTTTTTACCTATAATTTTAAATGGTACATTTTATTTATGAAGTTTATTAAGCCGTGGGAAAGTTTAATAGATAACATAATGAAAGGATATATTATGAAAACATTTTTGCAAAAAAAAGAAAACATTGAAAGACAATGGGTAGTTATTGATGCTGCTGGAAAACCATTAGGTAGAGTTGCTACTAAAGCAGCCCATATCTTACGTGGAAAACACAAACCTACTTATACACCATATGTAGACTGTGGTGATTATGTAATTATTATTAACGCTAAGGATGTAGTATTAACAGGAAATAAACTAGAAGATAAAAAGTACTATAATCATTCCGGATATCCTGGAGGTCTTAGAGAAAGAACTGCTAAAGTTATGGTTGAATCATATCCTGAAGAAATGCTTGAAAGAGCCGTAAAAGGAATGCTTCCCCATAATAGATTAGGAAGAGCTATGGGTAAAAAGTTATTTGTTTATGCTGGTAGTGAACATAAACATGAAGCTCAAAAACCAGTAGCAATAGAAATTAAATAGGAGGACTTATGGCAAGTAAACAAGTATGGACTGCAACAGGCAGAAGAAAAAGAGCTATCGCCCAAGTAAAATTAGTTGGGGGAACTGGCCGTATTACTGTTAATGGTGTTGATGTTGATGATTATATGCCATTTGCAACACTTGTAATGGATTTAAAACAACCATTAGTAGCCACTCAAAATGAAAATAGATTTGATATCGATGTAACTGTTAATGGTGGTGGTTTCAGTGGTCAAGCTGGTGCTATTAGATTGGCTATTACAAGAGCTTTATTAGAATTTGACAAAAATACTGATCAAACTAGAGAAGATAGTTATCGTCATATTCTTAAAAGTGCTGGATTTGTTACTAGAGATCCAAGAGTTAAAGAACGTAAGAAATATGGTTTAAAGAAAGCTCGTCGTGCTCCACAATTTAGTAAACGTTAAAATTATTTCAATGTTTCAAAAGCCCTTATATGTATGGGCTTTTTTGCTGTCTAATTAATTTATTTTTATTTAATATTCCTATATAAATATGTTAAAATATAAATAGGTGTTATTTATGATAGATATCGATGAAGCTAAACAAGCCTTTCAAAATTATTTAAATACTTATAAAAATAAAGATAAACTAGGATTTAAGTTAAAAGAGGTTCACACTTATCATGTTGTTGAATTATCAAAATTAATTGCTCAAAAGTTAAATTTAACTGCTGAAGATATTAAGTTAGCAGAATTAATTGCACTTCTCCACGATATAGGGAGGTTTGCTGAATTAGAGTTAAAAGATAAGTTTGATAATGTTAAATTTGATCATGCTGCTTATGGAGTAAAAATGTTATTTGAAAATAACTTAATAAGAGAATTTATTAAAGATGATAAATACGATAATATAATAAAAAAAGCGATTAATAATCACAGTCGTTTATATGTCGAAGATGGACTAGATACTAGAACTTTATTACATGCTAATATCATAAGAGATGCTGATAAATTGGATAATTTTCGAATTGCTCGCGATGATGATATTGAAGCAATCTTCTCTGAATGCTTTAGTGTCCAAGAAAAAATAGCTAATTCTTCTTTAACAGATAAAATATATGAAACAGTCAAACAAAATAAATCAGTAGATCTCCGTGATCGAATTACAATTCTGGACTGTTATGTATGTGTTTTAGCCTTTGTTTTTGATTTAAACTTTAAAGAATCCTACAAAATAGTTAAAGAAAATAATTATATAAATGTATTAATAGATAAATTTAATTATACTAATCATTTAACTAAAATTAAAATGTTAGATATTAAAGATATAATGAATAATTATATAGAAAAGAGATGTAAATGAAAATCATCCATCCTTTAGAACCAATCTTTAATAAAGATAGTAAAGTTTTAATATTAGGAACAATGCCTTCAATAAAATCAAGAGAATTAGGTTTTTATTACATGCATCCTCAAAATCGTTTTTGGTCAGTTTTAGAAATAGTTTTTAATGAAAAAATACCAAATGATATAGAAAGTAAAACAAATTTTTTACTAACACATCATATTGCATTATGGGATACGATTAAATCTTGTACAATTACTGACTCTAAAGATAGTAGTATTAAAAATGTTAAAGTTAATAATATTAAAAAATTAATTAAAAATACCAATATAAAATATATATTTACAACCGGTAAAAAATCTTATGAATTATATAATAAATATATTTATCCACAAACTACGATACCAGCTATTTTGTTATATTCACCATCTCCAGCTAACTGTGCTATATCTTTAGCATCTCTAGTAGAAAATTATCAAATTATTAAACATAAAAGTCAAGAATAATAAAAAATAACAGATATTTAGTAATCTGCTATTTTTTTATTTGCATTTCTTTAGATTTACCACAAATAAAGTCAATAGAAACATTATATAGTTTAGCAAAATCAATTATATAAAATGTTAATATTAGCGAAATTCCTTGTTCATAGTTAGAATAATTTGACCTAGTAGTTTTCAACTTATCAGCAACAAATTTTTGCGTATGTTTATGATTTTTACGTATGGTTTTTAAATTATTAGCAACAATATTATTATTTATATCATCTTTTTCAGTATTACAAATTTTATTTGTTGTAAGACCACATACATAATCTAGACTTAAGTTAAAAAAATTACAGAAAAGGTTAAGTTTTTTTAAAGGTATCCAATCAATACCATTTTCATAACCAGCATAAGTAGAGCGACTAACATTTAAAATAGAAGCTAATTCTCTTTGGGTTAAATCATTATAAATTCTTATTTCTTTCAATTTATCTCCTAGCATAATTATTCACATCCATAACTAATTTTGACATTTATACATATATTTTTTTAAAAAATGTCGGATTATTTGTCAAAATGTGATATAATAAATAACATAGAAAGTAGGTAAGTATGTGCAAATGAAAATTATATTTAATATTACCACTAATATAATAAACAAAGAAAGAGGTAAAAGATGAAGAATAATAAAAAAATGATAATAAGCTTAGTGGGAGTTTTGATAATGTTACTACTAATAATAAGTGCAACATATGCCTATTTTAGTGTAACAGTAAGTGGTAATGGTAGTAAAACTATGATAACAGCAAATACCCCCAAGAAACATTCCTTATCAGTAAGTACATTATATGATAATATTCATATCCATGTGGATAATAATGATATGAAATTAGCAAATGTAGGAAGTTATTATGGAGCAGTAGATAAAAACAATAGATATGAGGAAACCAAAGAAGAAGGAACTCACAATATAATTGAAGTATCATCTAAAGGTATGGAAAATATGAGATATAGCTGTAGTGGGGATATCAAAGTAATCTTAAACATTGATAATGGTAGTATGGGAAGTGTGTTAGAAAAAGAAGACGTACTATTATATTTAAAAGGTTTAGGATTAGATGAAACACTAGATTTAAGTACTTTAAAAGTAAATAACACCAAAGTATATAATACAACATTTGAAATAGATGGAGATAGTAGTGATTATTTAAGTGCCATAGTGGAGTTAATTAATAAATCGTCTTATCAAAACTATATATCGAACAAAATGCTAAATGTAAGTATTGAAGCTGAGAATATGGTCTGTCATGAAAACGGTACCTATAAATACTTAGTTAAGTTAAATAAAAATATAAAAAAAATGCAAAATGGTACAGAAACAAATAAAACTGTTTCAATATTTTATGATGAAGAAGGACTATATCAAAAGATATAAAATATCTATTTAGTAGATTACATCGACACTTCTAAAGCCATTAAGACATGGGAATTAGGAGATACGGAAAGAGGTACCAAGTTAGATGAAGTAATGGGGTGGTTAGAAGAAACACCGAATGAAAATGATAGATATGATTTATATATAGGAGCAAATGGACCAATGCGAGCACCGCAAAATATGAGTTATGCTTTTTATAACTTTACTAATTTAAAGAAAATATCTGGTGATGTTTTAGATACTAGTGAAGTAACAAATATGATAGATTTGTTTGAAAATAATACTAATTTAATAGATATCAGTGCCTTATCAAATTGGGATGTATCTAATGTTACTAGTATAGGTGGTATGTTTTATCATGCAAATAATTTAATAGATATAAGCGCTCTATTAAATTGGAATACAAAAAAATTAAATAAATTAGACTATACATTTAGCGATACTAAAATAGCTGATATATCATCATTAAAAAATTGGAATGTTCAAAACGTTACTAATTTGACTTGGACATTTCGTGATAGTAAGATAACAAGTTTATCAGCACTTAAAAATTGGAATATATCTAAAGTAACTACACTTAGTGGTACATTTTCAGGAACTTTAATAAATGATATAACCCCAATTTCAAACTGGGATGTTTCTAATGTGAAAGATATGACACAAACATTTCAAATAACAAAAATAAAAGATTTAAGTCCAATAACCAATTGGGATGTATCAAAAGTAGAATATATGGCATATATGTTTTCTAATACTCAAATTAATAATTTAAATCCCTTATCCGATTGGCAAATTTCAAATGTAACCGATACGAAAAGCATGTTTGCTAACACTTTAATCACTGACATAAATCCTATAATAAACTGGGATGTCTCAAATGTTACTGATATGTCTAGTATGTTTGCTGGCACTCCAATAAATGATATCACTTTTATAAATAATTGGGATATCAAAAGTGTTACAAATATAGGAAATATTTTTTCAGGCACAAAAATAACCGATTTAACCCCTCTACAAGATTTGAATATATCAAAAATTACTAATATAGGAGGAATTTTCGCAAGTACTTTAATAACCGATTTAACTCCTATTAAAAATTGGGATGTTTCCAATGTTACCAATATGAATAGTATGTTTTATAATCTAAAGATAAGTGATTTAAGTCCGATAGCAGATTGGAAAGTATCTAATGTAACAAGTATGAATTCGATGTTTGAATATTCAAATCAAATAAAAGATTTTAGTGCCTTAAGTAATTGGAAAGTGTCTTCCTTAACTAGTATGACTCGAATGTTTGCTAATACACAAATAACAGATTTAACACCAATATCGAGTTGGAATACGAAGAATGTAACAGATATGAGCGGAATGTTTTCTTATTCAAGTCAAATAAAAGATTTAAGTCCGATAGCCAACTGGGATGTCTCAAAAGTTAATAGCATGGGATCTAATTTTTGGGGAGGTAATGGTATGTTTGAAAGATGTACAAGTTTAGAAAGTGTGGATTTAAGTAACTGGAATATTTCGAAATTAACTGATGTGTCAAAAATGTTTGCTGGTGATGAAAAATTAAAAGAAGTAAAACTTCCAAAAACAACATACAATGCTATAACTGATAAATATAAATATTCAGCCATGTTTGGTGGTGATTGGATATATGGTAATCAATATTCACCAGTTTTACCTGAAATAACAGTCTATACCGAGTCTTCTCAAGTTGAATGGGTCAAAGATAGACTTAAAGAATCTTTAGGTGAAAATAACAATAGTCAAGTTATTGCTTATTAAAAAATTAAATAAAATATTATAAAAAGTGTCAAATTTATGTCAAAAGTAGTAAATTGCCAAATTTCTAGAGATTTGGTAATTTTTTTGTGCGAAATTTATAGATATTTGGCAAAAATTTAATGCAAAATCTCTAGAGATTTCGCAATTTGCTTTTTTAGGTTATTTATGTTTAAATGAACGTGGAGGTGCAAGGGGAAAGCATTACCATTACAACTTTAGTGTCCGCAATTCTTAATACTAGGGGGTTTTGGATAATAAAGGAGGTATAAATAATGAGAACAAATCGAGTAGATTTACTTATTAAAATAATATTTATGTTAACATTGCTTTTAGTAATTGTTATATTAAAAATGCTAACCCTATTGGATTAGCCATACCATTATTTGGTAGTGCTACTTCATTCGCACTTCCTATTTATATTTTAGCAATAAATCCTTTTTTGAACAAGTTTTTTGATAAAGTTTTGAATAATAATTTACAACAAATATGTTGAAATAAACAGAAATAATTATTATAATTAAAACAAGATATACATAGTAAGAAGTATATGTAAGTAAGAAAGGAAAAGAAAAAGAGATGAAAGCCAAACTAAAATATTTTAGTTTGTTAATACCATTGGTATTAACAAACTAAAATATTTTAGTTTGTTAATACCATTGGTATTAACAAATATCTTACCAAGATTAATAATTG
>CANQTA010000002.1 GCA_947626655.1 uncultured Bacilli bacterium | reverse complement strand
TATATTAGTATCATTATACCAAAAAAGAATTCCGTTAGGAATTCATAGAATGAAAAATTTATTTTTCATTTTTCTTGAAAACTTCACAAACCTTTAATATAATAATTATTGGTTTTATAAAATATTATTAAAGAGGAGGTTTTTAGATGTTAGAAATTAAAAATATAACAAAAGTTTATAAGCTGGATAATTTTTCCCAAACTGCTTTAAATAAAGTTAGTATTAATTTTCGAAAAAGTGAATTTGTTTCGATTTTAGGTCCAAGTGGGAGTGGTAAAACAACTCTTTTAAACATTATTGGTGGTCTTGATAAGTATACAAGTGGTGATTTAATAATTAATGGGGTGTCAACTAAAAATTATACTGATCATGATTGGGATATTTATCGAAATCATAAAATAGGCTTTGTTTTTCAAAGTTATAATTTAATTCCTCATCAATCAGTTTTAAGTAACGTGGAATTGGCTTTAACTTTGAGTGGGGTACCAAAAAAAACTAGACGAGAAAGAGCAATTAAAGCTTTAGAAAGTGTGGGTTTAAAAGAACATATTTATAAAAAGCCTAATCAACTTTCAGGTGGGCAAATGCAAAGAGTTGCAATTGCTAGAGCTTTAGTGAATAATCCGGAGATAGTTTTGGCTGATGAACCAAGTGGGGCTTTAGATACTAAGACTAGTATTCAAATTATGGATTTACTTAAGGATATTGCTAAAGATAGATTAGTTATTATGGTAACACATAATCCAGATTTGGCTGCTAAATATTCGACAAGAATTATTAAAATTATGGATGGGGTTATTGAAGATGATAGTAATCCTTATGAAGAAATAGAGAAAAAGGAAGAAGAAAAAGCAACTAAGAAAAAAAGTAATATGTCATTTAAAACAGCTGTATCTTTAAGTTTAAATAATTTAATGACGAAAAAAGGAAGAACAATTTTAACAGCTTTTGCGGGTTCAATTGGGATTATTGGTATTTCTTTAATTATGTCTTTATCAAATGGAATAGAAGATTATATTGCTAAAGTTCAAAGAGATACTTTAACTAGCTATCCATTAACAATCGAAAGAAAGACTGTTGATTTAGCATCATTTATGAGTAGTATGGCTAAAGAAAATACTGAAAAACATGAAGACGATTTAATTTATGCTAATAATGTGATGACAGATATGATGAGTATGGTAACAAAAGAAGTTACAACCAATAATTTAGTGGATTTTAAGAAGTATATCGAAAATAGTGCTAAAATTAAAGATTTGGTAAATGATATTAAATATGTTTATAGTTTAGATTTAAATATATATGATAGTGATACTAGTAAAGGAATAAATCAAATAAATCCTTCAAATATTATGGAAGAATTAGGAATGTCTAATATGATGATGAGTGGTTATAATGTTTGGATGGAATTATCTGATAATAAGAAACTTTTAAGTAGTCAATATGATATAGTAGCGGGTAGGTTACCTGATGCTTATAATGAAATAGTTTTAATTGTCGATGAGAATAATGCTGTTAATGATTATGCGTTGTATTCTTTAGGACTAAAAGATAAAAATGAATTATATGAGCTTTTTCAAAGCACGATGCGTGGTGAAAAATATGAAACTACTGATAAAACTTATACTTATGATGATATATTAAATTTAAAGTATAAATTAGTATTAAATAGTAAAATTTATCAAAAAGAAAATGGTATTTATATATCTAAAAAAGATGATTTAAAATTTATGAAAGATTTGATTGATAAAAGTGAAGAAATAAAAGTAGTGGGAATTATTAAACCTAATGAAGAAGCTGCTATATCAGCAACAACAGGAGGTATTGGTTATACAAGTCTTTTAACTAAATATGTAATAGAAGAAAATAATAAGAGTGAGATTGCTAAAGAACAATTAAATAATAAAGATGTAAATGTTTTAACTGGTAATAAGTTTGAAGGAATTGATACTTATGAAAATAATTTAACTATTTTAGGAATAGTTAATGAAGATGAACCAAGTGCAATTAATTTATATCCAAAAAGTTTTGATGATAAAGAGAAGATTCAAGATTTAATTAAGGAGTATAATGATGGTAAGGAAGAAAATGATAAGATTCAATATACAGATTATGTTGGTCTTTTAATGAGTAGTGTAACCACTATTGTTAATATTATTAGTTATGTTTTAATCGCTTTTGTTAGTATTTCATTAATTGTTTCATCAATTATGATTGGGATTATCACTTATATTAGTGTTTTAGAAAGAACTAAAGAAATTGGTATTTTAAGAAGTATTGGAGCTAGTAAAAAAGATGTGGCTCATGTCTTTAATGCCGAAACCTTTATAATTGGTTTGTCTTCAGGAGTTTTAGGTATTTTAATTACCTTCTTGTTAAGTATTCCAATTAATATAGTTTTAAAAAATTTAGTTGATATAACAGGATTATGCAAATTACCTATTTTGGGTAGTATAGTATTAGTAATTATTAGTGTTTTATTAACAGTTATTGGAGGATTAATACCTGCTAAAGTGGCTAGTAAAAAAGATCCAGTTATCGCACTTAGAACAGAATAAACAAGGAATTACTTGTTTTTTCTTTTGGTTATTGAATAAAATTTTAAGATATGCTATACTTTAGTAGAATAAGGAGATTCATCATGAATAAAAAGGGTACAAAAATATATGATGATAAAGAAGATAAAACTATAAAAAAAGTGGCTCATAGTCGTAGTCAAAATTATAGTAATATAATACTATTATTTATTTTAATAGTTCTTTTTGGTTTTACATTATATTGTACTTTAGTTTATGTTGGTGGTTTCTATAAAGAGAAAGAAGACCTTAGAAAAAGTTCAGAGATAATTGAAATAAAGACTAATAAAGGTAATGCAGTTATTACTAATACTGGTAAAATTGAAAGAAGTATTACAGGACAAGATATAATAAATAGAGAAAATGTTGTTTTAGAAAATGTGACGAGTATTGAACTTAATACTAATAGTAGTAGTGATAGTGATGCAAAATTTTATTTTGATGTTAAATATAATATTAAAAAGAATGATTTTCCATATCATATTATAGCTACTAATGACAGTGATATTTTAGTTAGATTTTCTTATTCTTTTGATAATGAAAATTGGACATATGTGAATAATGTTATTTCTACTAATGATAGTACTCTTAATCCGATGATGGGGAGTTATTATGATATAGCTGGTTTAACAACGACGTTAAAAGTAAGTACTAATCATGTAATTGCTGGTGAACCGGGGACAAGTAAAAAAATGTATTGGAAGAGTGAAACATTTATGCTTACTAAAGATAGTAATTTAGATAAGGGAATTGAAGCAGAATTTAAAATAGAATATAAAGATAATGACTAATATAATTTAAATATATTGTGAAAGGTTTAAAATTCGGATATAATAAATTTAGAATAGGAACGAGTTGTATGGATAGAAAACATGACGAAACACATTACAATTTAAAAGGTTTATTAAAATACATTTCAACAGTAGTTAGTTGGACTTTATTCGTGATACTTGTTATTGTGGGTGTTTTATTAGTTTATTATTATGTATCGTTGAAATTGTATCAAACAAAAGGTGAGCGGTTTGAACCTAAGTTTTCAGTTTATACCATAGTATCACAAAGTATGGAACCGACGATTAATGTTTTTGATGTTATTATTAATACTAAAGTGGATGATCCTAAAGATATAAAAATTAATGATGTTATTACGTTTATTTCAACATGGCAAGTAACTTATGGGATGACTATTACCCATCGGGTGGTTGGAACAAAAACTCTAGATGATGGTTCACTGTGTTATATTACTAGAGGTGATAATAATACGCAAGATGACCAAGCTTGTGTTAAAGAAAGTAATGTTATTGGTGTAGTTAAGGCAGTTATTCCGGGCCTTGGAAATATTCAGTTTTTCTTGTCTAGTCGGATGGGGTGGTTACTTTTAATTATTTTACCGGCTTTATATATTATTGTTAAAGATATTTTGAAAATTATTAAGATGGCTAATACTATAGATGATGAAGAAGATAGTAATAAAAATAAAAAAGATAAGAAAAAAGAATTAGAAGATGATAAGGATAAAGAGTTAAAAATAGATATTGATGAAGAAGATACGAAAAAAGTCAATGTAGTGAAAAAAGAAATAAAGATTAGAGATGAAATATCTAAAGATGATATTCCTAAATTTAAAGAAGATGATTTAGAGAAAGCTTATCACGATTTAAAGAAAATAAAAGATAAGAAAAGTAAATAATATAATGTTTAGTTTAAGCATTATATTTTTTTAGGTTTAAGACAAAGAATAATTTAGTAATAAATCTTTACTTTTTAAGAAGAATGCTTTATAATTTTAAATTGAATGAAGGAAGTGTTGATATGGAACTAAAAGGTTCAAAAACGGAAGCTAATTTAATGGCAGCTTTTGCTGGAGAAAGTCAAGCAAGAAATAAATATACTTATTATGCAAGTAAAGCGAGAAAAGATGGTTATGAGCAAATAGCAGCTATTTTTGAAGAAACAGCTAATAATGAAAAAGAACATGCTAAATTATGGTTTAAAGAATTACATGATGGAGAAGTACCTGATACTCATACTAATTTAGAAGATGCTGCTGCTGGAGAAAATTATGAGTGGACTGATATGTATCAAGAATTTGCGAAAGTAGCTAAAGAAGAAGGTTTTGAGCGAATTGCTTATTTATTTGAAAGTGTTGGTCAAATTGAAAAAGAACATGAAGAAAGATATAGAAAATTAATTGCTAATATTGATGAAGGCTTAGTATTCTCTAGTGAAGGTGATACGATTTGGGTATGTCGTAATTGTGGACATGTAGTTGTTGGTAAGAAAGCCCCAGAAGTTTGTCCTGTATGTAAACATGCACAAAGTTATTTTGAAAGAAAAGCTGAAAATTATTAAAAGAAAATATGATGAGATAATTATAGTAAATTAATTAAGTTTCTTAATAAGAGAAAAAATACATTGGTGAAAGTATTTTTAGATAAATAATTAATTGAATTTCGAATTATGGAGTATTTTAAGAGTGATTCACATTACGAATTAAAGAGTATGATAATTTCATAAATAAAGGTGGTACCGCGGATTATGTTTCGTCCTTTACCGATGTTTATGAAATTTTTTTTAGAAAGAAGTGATTTGATGATTGATAAATTATTAAATATGGGTATAAGAGAAATCGATATTAAAAATATGGTAGATTTTATTGATGATTCACTTTTAGATAATTTAGAAGTAAATATCAAAATATTAAAAAATATTGGGTGTAATCAAGATAATATTAACAATATTATAGTGGGTAATCCTTATTTTTTAAAAAAAGATAGTCAAGAATTAAAAGAATTAATATATTATATGAATTATATGGGGTTTAAGAATTTAGATGTAATATTTGATTCTTATACTTTGTTTTTGAATATTGATGCTCGGGAATTAGATTTATATATTAGAGAAAAATTAGCTTTAGGTTTAAGTAGAACTGAGATTATTAATGCTTTGAGTGATGAACCATGGCTTATTGATGAGGTTGAAGATGAAATTGGTTAGAGAATTTTTAAAAACTTATAATTTTCCGGAAACAGTAATTAATAAAATTGTAAAAAATGAAACAGTTAATGAGTATACTGAAGAAGTAATTGTAAGACATTTAAAAGAAAATATTGAGTTGTTTACTTCTTATGGTTTTGAATGGGAACGGGTAGTTTGTGTTTTTAGAAAATATCCAGTGTTATCAGTTATATCTAGTAATTTAATTAATAATGTTATTATGTATTTTGAAAAATTAAATTATTCCCAAGAAAGAATTATCAAGATGATAAGTATGTGTCCCAATATGTTAGGAAGAAATACAAAGACTTTATCTGAAAGATTAGCACGGATTGAAAGTTTGGGATATACAGAAACAGAAGTTTTATATATGTTTGGGTTATGTTCAATTATTGTAGAACTTAGTATAGAAAATTTACAACAAAAGATAACTGATATTATGTCTTTAGGTTATACCCAAAGTGAAGTCCATGATATGACAGTCCGGCATCCACAATTATTTAGTGATGGCTTTCCTAATATTCGGGAAAAAGTAAAGTTATTAAAAAGTTTAGGTTTAGAGGATATTATCATAAAAGATACAAAGAAAATTATGCAAAGTGTGAAAAAAACTTATGCTCGAGTTAGATTTTTAGAATCGCGGGGGGAAGTAGTAACTAAAGAGAATTGTAATAGAATATTTAATAGTTCGGAAAGGTTTTATAAAATATATAAGATAAGTGATGAAGAGTTATATAGATTATTTCCGTTAACTGAGAGAGAAGAGAGGAAGATATAAATGTATAAAGAGAAAATAGCTGAAGTAAAAAAGAGTTTAAGTAATGTTTTTACAAATATTAGTGATTTGAAAACGTTAGAAAATATAAGAATAGAGTATATGGGGAAAAATGGTAAGATTACAGAACTTAGTAGTATGATTAAAGAAATACCTAATGAAGATAAAAAAGATTTTGGAATTGCTTTAAATGAAGTAAAAAATATTTTTAATGAAAACTTTGAAAAAATTAAAAAAGAATTAGAAGAAAAAGCGATTAATGAAAAGTTAGTTAAAGAAGCAGTTGATGTAACTTTACCAGGAACTAAAATAAAAAATGGGGCTCCTAATATTTTGGAAAAAATTATTGAAGAAGTTGAAAGTGTTTTTATGTCCATGGGTTATGATGTAGTTGATGGTCCAGAAATAGAAGAAGATCATTATAATTTTGAGCTTTTGAATATTCCAAAAGGTCATCCAGCTCGTGATGCGCAAGATACTTTTTATGTTAAAGATGAAGATTATTTATTGCGGAGTCAAACTAGTCCAGTGCAAGCGCGGGTAATGCTTGCTAGTGGGGGCGATAAACCCATTAGGATGATTTGTCCTGGTAAAACTTATCGAAGAGATGCTGATGATGCAACTCATTCTCATCAATTTATGCAAATAGAGGGTTTATTAGTAGATAAAGATGTTAGTTTATCAGATTTAAAAGGTACTTTTGATGTTATTGCTAAAAAGCTATTTGGAGAAGATTGTGTAACTAGATTTAGACCAAGTTATTATCAATTTACAGAGCCTAGTGTTGAAACAGATATTTCTTGTTTTGCATGTAAAGGTAAGGGTTGTAGTTTATGTAAAAATACTGGTTGGATTACGGTTAGTGGAGCAGGGATTGTGCATCCTAATGTGTTAAGAAATTGTGGTTATGATCCGAAAGTATGGACTGGTTTTGCTTTTGGTTTTGGGGCGGAAAGATTAGCGATGCTTAAATATGGTATCAATGATATTAGAACATTTTATCAAACAGATTTGCGGGAATTAGAAAATTTTGATCGGAGGGAGGACGACTAATGATAAGTTTAAATTGGGTTAAAGATTATGTAAATTTAGATGGTGAAGATTTAAAAGAATTAGCTGTAAAAATAACTAAAGCTGGAGTTAATGTTGAAGCTGTACATGATAATCATATTAATAATTTAGTTATTGGGGAAATTGTTGCTTGTGAAGCCCATCCTAATAGTGATCATTTAAAAATATGTATGGTTGATGTTGGTAATGAAACAGTTCAAATTGTTTGTGGGGCTTCTAATGCTAGAAAAGGAATAAAAGTTATTGTAGCTCTTCCGGGGGCAGTACTTCCGGGTAATTTTGAAATTAAAAAAGGTAAAATTAGAGATGTTGAATCCAATGGGATGTTATGTGCTTTGTTTGAACTAGGAGTAGAAGAGAAGACTGAAGAGACTTATGCTAAGGGCATTCATGAAGTTGAAAGTGATGTTTTAGTGGGAAGTGATGCCAATGATTATTTAGGAATAAGTGATGTTTTATATGAATTGGATGTTCATAAGCATCGGAATAATGATTGTTATTATCATATTGGTTTTGCTTATGAAGTGGGTTGTATTTTAAATAAAAAGGTTACTCTACCGGATTTAACGCATCAAGAAATAGAGGAAGATGTTAATGATTTTATGGAAGTTAAGGTAGAAACTGATGATTGTCCATATTATTTAGCTAAAATGGTCAAGGATGTGGTTATTAAAGAGTCACCAGAATTTATTAAAAAGAGATTAATTAGTGCAGGGATGCGACCTATTAATAATGTGGTCGATATTTCTAATTATGTTATGTTAGAATTTGGTCAACCACTTCATTTCTTCGATAAAGATTATTTAGGTAATAAAATATTAGTTAGAAAAGCTCATGATAAAGAGATTATTAAAACTTTAGATGGGCAAGAGCGAGTTTTAAAAGCAAATGATATTGTCATAACTGATGGGCAAAAGCCAGTATGTATTGCTGGAGTTATGGGTGGTGAAAATACGGAAGTATTACCAACAACTAAAAATATTTTAATTGAAAGTGCAATATTTGATGCCGTATCTATTCGAAATACTGCTAGTCATTTAAATTTAAAAAGTGAAGCTTCAATTAGATATGGTAAAGGTTTAAATTATGAATATACGAAGATGGCGATGGAAAGAGCTTGTCACTTATTAGAAAAATATGCTGATGCTAAGATATTAAAAGGAATTATTTGTCATGATAAAGTTGATAAAGAAGTAAAAAAGGTAACATTTAAAACAGAAGATGTTAACAAAATATTGGGTATTAAAATAAGTGATGAAGATGTTAAAGTTGAATTGGGAAGATTAGATTTTCCTTATGAATATCAAAATGAAATGTTTACAGTAGAAATTCCTAGAAGAAGATTAGATATTGATCCAAATATTAATGATATTGCGGAAGAAATAGGTAGATTATATGGTTATCATAATTTAGTTTCCACGCTGCCTAAAGGAGAAACGCGACAAGGAGTATATGTTGGCGATGTAAAAATTAGAAAAGAGACCTCTAGAAGATTAAGAACTTTAGGGATAAATGAGTGTAAGACTTATACTTTGATAAGTCCCGCAATGGCAAAATTATTTAAATATGAGGCTCGGGAAAATGCTCTTTTACCAAATCCAATGAGTATTGATAAATCGGTGATTAGGACGAGTATTTTACCTTCACTTTTAAATGTTTATGATTATAATACAGCAAGAGGAGTAAAAGATGTTAATATTTATGAAATAGCTAAAACTTATGATAAAGATTTCCAAGAAGATTTAAAGGTAGCTCTTTTAATGAAAGGGGAATATTTAACTAATGAGTGGTTAGGAGTAAATGTTAAAGTCGATTTCTATTTAATTAAAGGAATTGTAGAAAATTTATTGGATTATTTAGGATATAAAAATCGTTATAGTTTTGTAGCAGATAAAGTAGCTGACTTGCATCCTGGTATAAGTGCTAAAATTTTAGTTGATAAAGAAGAAGTTGGAGTTATTGGTAAGGTACATCCTAGCTTGAAGAAAGATGATATTTATGTAAGTGAAATTTCTTTAACAAAGTTATATGAAAAAAGTATTAAAGCGCTTAAATTTAAAAGTGTTTCTAAATATCCAGAAATAGTTAAAGATATGGCTTTTATTGTGGATAATCAAGTTCAAAGTGAAGATATTAAAAATGTTATTAAAAAAGAAGGAGGACGTATATTAGTAGCAGCCGAAGTCTTTGATTTATATCCAAATATTAGTGAGGGTAAGAAGTCAATTGCTTATAAGTTAACTTTTAGAGATGAAAATAAAACTTTAGTTGATGAAGAAGTAATGATGGTATTTAATAAGATTATTGAAACAGTTGAAAAGAAATTTGCTGCAGTGTTAAGAGATAAGTAAACATTAATTTAATAGAAATGAAAAATCATTTTCGTCTTTTTGATTATTGTTTAGATATTATTGATGAGGAATTATCTAAAGAAATAATGATTAAAATGAATAAAATATTAAAAAGAAATACAACTGATGAAGATGATCCTCGGTATAATGTTGGAGGTTTTAAAGTTGTGTCTAATAAGATAGGTCTTATCAATGTAATAAATACATCTTCCCCAGTTAGAAATTATTATAGTAAATAAAACTAAATTAATAAATTTGTATATTTATCATAAATATATATTATGAAAAAAATGTTTAGTGTATTATTTACTTTTTTTATTGGGGTTTTAGTGTTTTATTCTTTAAAAGTGGAAGCAGTTATGCCTTTAACAGGAAAAACAATTGTAATTGATGCTGGTCATGGTGCTAAAGACCCAGGAACTAGTTATGGAAAGATTTATGAAAAAGATATTAATTTAAGTATTAGTTTATATTTAGAAAAAGAATTAGGAGCCTTAGGAGCACAAGTAATTATGACTAGAGATGGTGATTATGATTTATCGACTCCAAAGGCAGATTATCGTAAGAAAAGTGATTTTGATAATCGAATAAAATTAATTAATGAAAGCGAAGCAGATATGTATATTAGTATTCATTTAAATTATTTAAGTAATAGTAATTATTATGGACCACAAGTTTTTTATAATGATGAGAATAAAGATTTAGCAGAAACTATGCAAATGGTGATGAATCAAGAATTAAAAGGGGATAGAAAAGCCAAAAAAATACCAAGTGATACTTATATGTATAATAAATTAGAAGTACCTGGTATTTTAATTGAATGTGGTTTTCTATCAAATGGTAAAGAAAGGAATTTATTAGTTACAGAAGATTATCAAAAGAAAGTTAGTAAAACTATAGCGAAAGGAGTTTTGGAATATTTTTAAGATTGATAAGTTTAATATTAGCAATAAATTCTGTGATAGAAAGTTTATTATTGAGAACTTTGAAGGCATCATTATTGAACTTAATAGCTATTTTTGAACAAATATGATATAAATCATCAAAGGAATAATTATATGTTTCTAAAGTAGTGGGATGTTGCCAATTAGTATGGGTGGTGTTGAGAATATCTAAATTGACATGTTTAATATAAAAAGCAAATTCATTAAATTTAAAGAATTGTTGGGGAGTAATGAAGTCAACTAATTTATATAATTTAGATTTAAGACCGTAGGTGTCTTGAATAAAATAGCGATAGATTAAATAACCGTTGTTGTGGGATTTATTGAAGATTTTACCAATATTAGAAATGTTATGAGTGTTTAAAAAAGTGTAATCGATTAATTTAGTTAAATCTTCGGGAAATTTTAGTTGGGGAATTAATGTTTTATATAATTTATTTTGCCACTTTGGATATTCTTGATAAAATAAATATTTATCAATGTTATATTCAATGCGGACATGGGGGATATTTAAGTTTTCTACTTGATAATTAATAAGGGGATGCATAAGAGTGTCTAGAATATAGTGATTAAGAAAACCATATAACATGTTAGTAAGAAAGGGATTATTAGATAAATGGTTATCTTTAATATATTCTATAATATTTTGAAAGAATAAAGGGACATCTTTTTTGTGAGCTCGAATAGCAAAATTGCGATAGTAACTCCATTTAAGATGATAATAAAATAAATTGTCCCAGCCTTGATTAAACATATTGTAGTAGCTTATTTCTTGATTTATAGATTGATTAAGCTTTTTATTTACTTGGCTTAGGACATCTTGACCAAATTTATAATGGGTATAAACTGTTGGCATGAAAACACTTCCTTTTAATAATTATAACAAATTTCACTAAAAAAACACAAAATTGTTATAAAAAATACAACAAAAATAGATATATTTATAATGCTTCTTATGTTATAATTTTAATTGTAGGTGAATAGATATGGGGTCAAAGACATTTAAAACATTAGATGAGCAAGTAGATTTACTTATAAAAAAAGGACTTGTAATTGATGATGTAGATTATGCAAAAGAAGTGTTGTTAAGAGAAAATTATTTTTTCTTGAGTGGTTATCGACATTTATTTTTGAAAGAAGATGGTAGTAGAAGGTTTATTCATGGGACTAATTTTCGTGAAATTTATGGGCTTTTTAATTTTGATCGCCAATTAAGAAATATTTTATTTAAAAATATTTTAATTGTTGAAAATAACTTAAAAAGTATTTTGTCATATGTTATGAGTAAAAATCATGGTTTTAAAGAGCAAAATTATTTAAATGCTGAAAATTTTGTGAAGGATGCTAGTAAAACGCGGCAGATAAATGATTTACTTAGAAAAATGAAAAGGCAGATAAATGTTAATGGTAAACAACATGCAGCGACGAGTCATTACATCGCTAATTATGGTTATATTCCGTTATGGATAGTAGTAAAAGTTTTATCTTTTGGGATTGTTTCGGAACTTTATCAAATATTGCAAAAACAAGACCAAGAAGAAATTGCGGATATTTATGGAGTGTCAGTTCATAATTTAGCTAATTATTTTCCGATTTTAGCTAATTATCGTAATCTCTGTGCTCATGAAGATTTATGTTTTAATAATAAAACCCATAAAACAATCGATAAAACAAAATATCATGATTTACTTAATATTCCATATAATGAAGATGGAGATTATGTGTGTGGAGTTAATGATTTGTTTGCCATCATAATTATTATGAAACAAATATTAAAAGAAGAAGATTTTGTCTTAATGATGCATGAAATAAGTTATGAATTAGATATTTTAGATGGTAAATTAGAAGCAATTGAAATAACTAAAGTATTAGAAGCAATGGGATTTCCTGTAAATTATAAAGAGATAGTGAGGTTAAATTGAAATGAAACAAAATGCAAATAGTAAAGTAAGGGGAATAGTTTATACAATATTTATATTATTGTTAGGAGTCTTTTTGACTTATGGGATAATATATAAATTTCCAGCCATATTTCAAGAGACAATTACAAGAGTTGAAAAAGATGTTACGGTGACTGATGAGGGAATTGCTGATGCAGTAGAAAAGGTTTATGATTCAGTAGTCATTGTTTCAACTTATAAAGATGATAAATTATATGCATCTGGTAGTGGATTTGTTTATAAAAATGAAAAGGATAAATTTTATATTATAACTAATCATCATGTTATTGCTGATGGTAATAAATTTAAAGTAACTTATACAGATGGTGAAGAAGTAGAGGTTAGATTACTAGGGGGAGATCGTTATGCTGATATTGCTGTTCTAGAAGCTCCGACTAAAGATAATATTGAAGCAGTATCTATTGGAAAAACAGAAAATTTAAGAGTAGGAGATACAACATTTACAATTGGAGCACCTTTAGATTATGTTTATTCATGGACAGTAACAAGAGGTATTATTTCGGGAAAAGAAAGATTAGTAGAAGTTTCTGTAAGTAATTCTAGTGATAGTGATTATATTATGAACGTATTGCAAACGGATGCAGCGGTTAATTCTGGTAACTCAGGTGGACCTTTATGTAATGCAAATGGTGAGGTTATTGGGGTAATTTCGGCGAAGATAAGTTCAACTGGTGTTGAAGGTATGGGCTTTGCAATACCAATGGAAACTGTAATTGAAAAAGCTGAACAAATTATTTATGGAGAAATAACAGATTATCCGTTCTTTGGAGCTGGTTTAGCAAATGTTGATACAGCTAGAAGAAGTTTTGAATATTATCGTTATTTATTAGATTATGATAAAACTACAGGGGTTTTGATTACTTATGTGACAGAAAAAAGTCCAGCTGAGAAAGCCGGATTACAAGCTGGAGATATTGTTATAAAATTAAATGGTAAAGAAATTAGTAATATGGCATATTTTAGATATGAACTTTATAAACATAAAGTTGGTGATACAGTAAAAATAACAGTTATTAGAAATGGTAATGAAAAACAAGTATCTGTGAAGTTAAGTGCTAAAACAGATGTATAGGTGATGTATGGATAATGTAAAAATAACAAAGAGAATATGTGCTTATTTAATCGATATTTTATTAGTAGCGTTCATATTTTCTTTAATAACTATGATAAGATTTATTAATCCTTATTATGATAAATATTTAGAAGTTTCGACACAGTATAATGGAGTTTTAGAAAAGTATTATGATAGTGAAATAACAGCGATGGAGATGGTCGAAAAAAATACAGAAAATTTTTATTACTTATCTAAATATAGTGCCGTTTATAGTGTAGTTAGTATTGTTATATTGATTGGTTATTTTGTTTTCTTTCAAAAATATAATCATGGGCAAACTATTGGAAGTAAATTAATGCATTTAAAAGTAATAAATACTAATGGGGAAGAAGGTAGTATTAAAAATTTCTTATTAAGAACTTTATTTATGTATTATTTAGAAATAGGCAGTATTATACCGATAACTTTAAATTTGTTAGTGTTGCTATTTGTTAAAAGTAGTAGTTATCTAATGGTTAATGCTGGTATTACTTATGTGTTTTCAATGTTTGTAATTGCTTCCATTATTACTTTATTGGTGAGAAAAGACAAACGAGGATTGCATGAAATAATTTCCAATACAAAAGTGGTTAATGCTTAAATTAACTTCTTTTTTTTAGGTTTTTATGATAAAATTTGATTAAGGTAGGGATAAAGATGAAAACAGAAAAATGGCAACTAGATGGTGAAGATGTGGAAATGCGAATTGTTGATGATAGTGAAATTGAAAATAATGAAATTGTCGATGATTCATTTTTGGAAAATACTGTGGAAATAACTTCAGATTTTGGTGAGGAGGATTATAATAATGAATACTAACTATGAATCGATGGCAGAATTTATTCAACAAATACAAAAGTTAGCTTTAAATAATCCTAATAGAAATGTTGATGCTAATTTTATTTATTCCATGCTAATTGATTTTAAAATTACTAATGAACAAGGGAAATGGCAAAATATTGAACATTTCTTTAGCCCTTTGGAAGCTAGTTTTGAAAATAATCCCCAAATTAATGTTTTTAGAACTCCTAAAAATAGGCATTTTTTGTATTTTACGCATGGTAAATTAAATGGTAATGAAATTAAAATGTATGTTCCTTTAAAAAAAGAAGCAATATCTTATGGGGTTAAACAAATCTTTGATTTTATTGCTCAAAGTGGGATTAGTCATCAATCTAAATTGGCTGATACAATTAGAAATGATAATGTTGTTATTAGAGTTAATTCTTTAGAAGAGGCCGAGCGAGTTGCATATTTTTTAAGTAATGATCCTTATATAAAAAGAAATATGTTAAAAGTAAATCCTTTTTTACCTAATTATAATGGTATTGGGATGACAATGGATAATAATTATTCTTATAATTATGAAGTTGCGACTTTATTACAAAATTATGTTTTTTATATGAAAAGTAGAAATTGTTTAGCAAGTATGACAGTTGATGGGTTTAGTAATTATGTTAAAAATCAATGCCGTGATGTTTCGGATTTAGATTTAAAAGATATTTATTCTTTAATCGCATCAGTTACGAGTAAAGATTTTACTTTAGATGATTTTTTTGATCATGTTTACAATAAACAAATAGATATTTATGAAGATCGTAGTAGAGTTACCCATCCGATGATATATTTTGAAAGAGCTATATATGAGACTTATAAAGCTCATCCTGGTAATGTTAAATCTGCTATTCGTCATTATATGAGTGGAGATCCTAATTATTTTACAAGAACTAATATGGCCAGAGCTGGTTTAATTAAGTATGTAAGACCGGAAATGGTCAAAAGTATATTAGAAGATAAGTTGAGAGTTAATGGCGAAGTAATTCCGGATGATTTAGATTTATTAATTGATACTTATATTAATTTATTATTATTTAGAAATCAAAGTAATACGTTAAATGATTGGCAAAAATTGGATATAATTAAAAAAGCTTATAATAATACAAAAAAGGTTTATAATGATATGCAAGCAGATGGAGCATTAAGAAAGTTACTTTTATATGGAAATAGCCAGTCATTTACTAATCGTTTTGGTGATCGAGATGAAATAAATACTAAGGTGATTGGTAGTGATATAAGAAATATAGTATTATTAGGGATTGATTTGGAAAATATAAATATATATGATATTGATCAAATTGTAGCAAGATTTGCAGAAATGATGTTATCATATAATGTTGCGAGATAGAGTTTTTTTTGTTAAAATAAAAATTATTATTTAAGTTGGTGAAGAAAATGAAAAAATTTTATACATTAATTGAAGATAAAATAAAGAAAACTTTATTAAATTTGGATTATCAAGTGGAGGAAGTTCAAGTTTTAGAATCTAGTCGTCCGGATTTAGGAGATTATCAATTTAATGGAGTTATGGCATTAGCTAAAGAATATCATCAAAATCCCTTAGAAATAGCTAAAAAAATTGTTGATGGTTTAAAGGACGATGAATTTTTTCAAGAAGTAAGTATGGCTGGGCCAGGTTTTATTAATTTAAAAATAAGTGATAAAGCTTTAATTGATTTTATGAAGATTGATGATTATGCTTATGCTCGTAATAATAAGCTTATATTTTTAGATTATGGTGGAGCTAATGTAGCTAAAAGTTTACATGTGGGGCATTTGCGTAGTGCTAATATTGGTGAGGCTTTAAAAAGATTATGTCAATATTTAGGTTATAATACAATTGCTGATACACATTTAGGAGACTGGGGACGTCCTTTAGGTTTAGTTATGTTAGAATTAGCTAAAAGAAATCCAGATTGGGTATTTTTTGATAAAAATTATAAGGGTGATTATCCCAAAGCTCTTATTACTAATGCATTGTTAGAAGAAGTTTATCCTTTGGCTTCTAAGTTAGCAAAGGAAGATCCTGATTATTTAAAAGAAGCTCAAGAAATGACTAAAAGATTGCAAGATAACGAAAGAGGTATTTATGCTTTGTGGCAACAAATAATGGAAGTTTCAAAAAGTGATATTCAAAAAATTTATAATAGATTAAATGCCGAATTTGATTTATATAAAGGGGAAAGCGATGCTGAGAAATATGTTCCCGAATTGTTAGAATATTTAGATAAAAAGGGAATTGTGGAAAGTAGTGAGGGAGCTCGTGTTATAAATGTAAGTTTACCAACTGATAAATTAGAAATACCTCCCATGTTATTAATAAAGTCTGATGGGGGTATATTGTATAGTACTACTGAGTTAGCAACTATATATGAACGAACTCGAAATTATCAATTAGATGAAATATGGTATGTTGCTGATAAGAGACAAGAGTTGCATTTTACTCAAGTTTTTCGGGCAGCATATAAATCTCAAATTGTTTCTGAAGATACTAAATTGGTTTTTGCGGGTTTTGGCACGATGAATGGAAAAGACGGTAAGCCATTTAAGACTCGTGATGGTGGGGTAATGCGTCTTAATGATTTGCTTTCGGCAGTTAAGGATGAGTGTTTAAGAAGATTAAATCCAGAAATAACTGAAAAAAGAGATGAAATAGCGGAAAAAATTGCTTTAGCAACAGTAAAATATGCTGATATGTTACCAAATAGAGAAACTGATTATAATTTTGATTTAGAAAAGTTTTGTGATTTAGAAGGTAAAACTGGTTCATATATTTTATATTCGGTGATTAGAATGAAATCGTTATTACGTAAAGCCCAAGAAAATAACTTAGTATATAAAGATTTTAAAGTAATAGCTTCTAAGTATGATCGTGATTTAATTTTATTGTTAAATAATATGGATAAAGTTTTAAATAATGCTTTTAATACTAAGTCTTTAAATGAAATAGCAGAATATCTTTATAAAATTTGTACTAGTTATAATCGGTTTTATACTGAACATATTATATTAAAAGAAACTGATAAAGATTTACAAGAATCATGGTTATTTTTAACAGAGACAGTTTATAAAGTATGTCAAATAATGCTAAATATATTAGCAATTGATGTTCCTGAGAGAATGTAAAAAAAATTGTAGGATTAAGTTCTTACAATTTTTTGTTAATAAATTAATTTTTTTTGTTAAATTCTTTAGCTAAAATACCATTTTTTAATAAAATATTGTAACTTTTTGGTTCAATAATTAAATCAAATTCACCAATAAATTCATAGATATTGGGATTAAAACCTAATTTAAAACGATTTAGACCAGTATAGGGATTAAGAGTAGTGAAGTTACCAACAACTCCATTTAAATCTAAATAATCATAATCATTTTGATAATATTTTATTAAATTATAGTATAAAAAGTAATTGGGAGCAAATCTTTTATAGTCATTATTATAAGCACTAAAGGCAATACTCACAGTTTTATTATATTTAATTACTAAGGCACCAGCTAAATATTCGTGTCTATTTTCTTGTAAGCCTTTGGTAGCTTCCATAATATCATTTTTATATGTTAATAAATTTTTATCACTAGCCATTTTAGCATTAATATATTTTTCATTAGTTTTGTTTATTATTCTACTATTTAAATAATTATTTTTGTTTAATTCTACATTATAAATATATTGACTATTTTTTAAAAAGTCATCATAATTAATACTAACTAAGAAAAAATCAATATTATTTTCTTTATTAAATACAGTATAATAGTCATAATAATAATAAGATTTAATATCGTTTTTATTTTGAATAAGTTTTTCTAAATTTATTAGATCTTCTTTATCTTTTTTTTCAAAAGTTAAGCCTTTACGAATTCCTTTTTTAATTTTGTTTTTGGTGTTTTTAGCCATATCTTGGTTGTTAAAATTTTTTAAATCGATAATAGCATTAAAGCGAGGTAACATAGCTTCAAAATATAGATTATCAGCAAGTTTTTTATAGCCTAAATTTATTAAATTTGTCACAATATTTTGATGAGAATTATAATTAGTAGTATAATCTTTTTTATTTATTTCGCCGATGGAAAGATAAGGATTGATTTTAATAAAAATAACATTTTTTTGATAATAATATTTTTTGATAGCGGTTGTAAATGTATTTAGTAAATCAGTATCTTCATAATCGATTAAAAAACCTCTGGGAGCATAACCATAAAAACATTTAATACCAATAGGTTTAAAAAGAATTAGGGAAGCAGCTTTAATATTGTTATTATAGTCTTTAAGACCAATAAATTCATAATCATAACCATTTTCAGCCATTAGCATGGCATAATTAATCGTTTCATAATAATTAGCTAAAGGATGATTATTGGCAAAATTTTTAAATTCTTCAATATTTAAAGTTTCTAAATGCATAGTTCACCTCTCACTTAAGGTTATTATTATATCATAATTTTCTTGATTAAGAAAGAATTTATTAGTATAATTTAAATAGGTGAAGTTATATGTTTGAAAAATTATTAGGAGAAGTTAAAGGAATATTTAATACTATTACATTAATTGAAATGGGAATTGCTATTTTATTTATAATATTTGGTTTAGTCTTTTTCTCAGCTTCGAAGATTAGTACAGTTGTTTTAGGAATTTTAGTTGGTTTGTTACTGATAAGTAAAGGGGTAGAATCAATATTTGCTTATTTAAGAAAAGGAAGAATTGATTTATTTAATAATGATTTAGTATTTGGCATTATTTTAGTTATCATTGGGGTTATTTCTTTATTTACGGGTAAGATATTAAGTATTATGTTAGGTATTTATTTTATTGTAAGTGGTGGTCAAAAAATTAATTATGGAATTTTTTTGAAAAAGTTTAATGAATCTAGTTGGTTAATTACTACGGGACTTGGTGTTATGTTTATAGTTATTGGGATTGTGGCATTCTTTACTAGTAGTGAAAATGTTGTCTCTGTAACAGGAATATGTTTATTAGGATATGGGGTAATGAATTTAGTTAGTGTTATCTTATTAAGAAGAAGATCAAAGTATTTTATTGCTTAGTAAATAAAAGGTGTCAAATCATCTTTTTTTCATTGTTAAATCTTCCAAAGGTGGTTATACTAAGTTATAGGTGGTAGTAATGAACATAAAAGATATTCAGGCAAGAGAAATATTGGATAGTCGGGGTAATCCAACAGTGGAAGTGGAAATGATTTTAGCTAATAATATAAAGGCAGTAGCTAGTGTACCAAGTGGAGCATCAACGGGTAGTAAAGAAGCTTTAGAATTAAGAGATAATGATAATAGTAGATATATGGGAAAAGGGGTTTTACAAGCTGTTTTAAATGTTAATACAACAATTAGAAATGCTTTAATTGGGCAAAAATTAGATCAAGTAATGGTTGATAAGACATTGTTAAAATTAGATGGGACGATGAATAAAAGTAAATTGGGAGCTAATGCAATGTTGGCTGTTTCTTTAGCTAGTTTAAAGTGTTTAGCACAACTACAAAATAAAGAATTGTATGAATATATAACTTATGGAAAAGTTAGTTTACCAATTCCAATGGTTAATATTATTAATGGTGGTGTTCATGCTGATAATAATTTGGATATTCAAGAATTTATGATTGTTCCGATTATGAAAGGGGAAGCTAAAAGAATACAGGCTGCTTCTGAAATATTTCATACTTTAAAAAATATTTTGAAAAATAAAGGTCTTACGACAGGGGTTGGAGATGAAGGAGGCTTTGCTCCTAATTTAGGAAAAACAACTGAGGCCTTAGATTTAATTATGGATGCAATTAATGAAGCAAATTATCATCCTGGTAAAGATGTTTTGATTGCCCTTGATGTAGCAGCTTCAGAACTTTATGATAAAGAAAAAAATGTTTATAAAATAGATGGTTTAGAATTAAATTCTGATAGTTTAATTAAATATTATTTGGGATTAGTAAGAAATTATCCAATAATTAGTATTGAAGATCCTTTTTATGAAAATGATTTAGAAAGTTTTGCGGTTTTAACTAAGTTAATCGGCGATAAAATTATGTTAGTTGGTGATGATTATTTTTGTACAAATGCAACCCTTTTAGAAGCTGGAATAAATATTGGGGCTGGAAATGCCATATTGTTGAAAGCTAATCAAATTGGTACTATTTCTGAAATGACGAAAACTATAATGTTGGCTCGGAAAAATAATTATAAAATGGTAATTAGTCATCGCAGTGGGGAAACTGAAGATACTTTTATTGCTGATTTAGCAGTTGGTTTTGGGATTCCTTTTATTAAAACTGGTTCTGTATGTCGGGGGGAGCGAATAGCAAAATATAATCGACTTATGAAAATTGAGGAGTTACTTAATAGTAAAATATGAAAGAAATATTAAATTTTGAAGATAATGGTAAAGAATATTGTTTGTATTATGATAAAAGTTTAAAATATGCTTGTCGTAAAGCTGATAAGTTAAGTTTTGATGTAACGGAAGAAGAAAAAAATTTCATTTTTTTCGTGTTATTAAAAGTATTACCATTAAATGATTTAAAATATTTAGGAAATGTTCAATTAAAAAATAATAGTTATAATCATTATATAGATAAATTAAATAATTATCATTTATTTTTAGATAGTAATAGGCATTTGCCTACTTTTGCTGATTTTAAAAGTTTAAATATTATTTATAATAATCAAAAAGATTATGTAGCAAGTGATAAAGAAAAGAAGTTAGAAGATAAGGCAAAGATAACAAGGGTAGTGTCAGTTAAAGGTAAAAAAATAGTAGTAGGTTTACTTTTAAGTGTTGGTTTATATGCTAGTGTTTTAGTGGCATTATCTAAAACTAGTTTAGGTCGAGATTTAATTATTGATATTTTGGAAAAAGATATTGTTTCAGAGTATGATTTAGCTTATGATACTTTGGAAGTTAATGATATCGAAGAAGCTTTAAAGAATAATGTTAATCTTTCTTTGGAAGAAAAAGAATATTTGACATCTTTTACTGATTTTTTTAATGATATGTTACCTTATTTAGATTATACAGATGTGATGGATAGTCTTTCGAAAATGAGTATTGTTTATCAAGAGAATGCTGGTATTGGGGTGACTGGGGCTTGGCACCATGTTGGTAATAATATGTATGAAATGCAGATATATAATAGTAAGGAAATAAATGAAGATAATAAAAAAGTGATAAGACATGAGTTTATGCATGTTTTTAGTGCGAAAACAGCATTAATTTCTTTAGGTTTAGATGAATCTTTTTATGAATTTTTAAATCGCACTATTACTAATGAATATGATGTTCCAGTTGTTAGTAGTAAAGGTTATGATCATGGTTATTTTTATTTAGATGAAATTGGTAATATGAGTTTAGAATTATTTTCTAGTGAAACTTTAAAAAAATATCATGCTAATCCTTCGTTAGATTTATTAACTCAGGAACTTATGACAATCATTCCTGATGAACAAATGGCTTATTCATTTTTCAATGATTTTAATGACTATGTAATTGCTTGTAAAGGGTTTTATAATCATAGTCCAGAATTAGCTAAAGAAAAATCTTTAGCAGAATGGCAACAAGAAAAAGATACATTAACTTTAAAACTTAAAGAAACATTAAAAAATTATTGGGAAGTAAAATATAATAAAAAGATTGATAGTGATTTATATGTTTATTATTTATATGATAGGGAATCAGCAATAAAGGAAATTATGGAACAAAATTTAATTCCCAATTGCCCTTTAGAAGTTTTAGAACAGTCATCTATTAGTATGTTTAAACCTTATGTTAATGAAAGATTAAAAGATAATTTTGAATTTCAGTTATCTTTGCCTAATGTTGATGGAGTTAATGCAGTTTTTACTATTATGGAAAATAATGAAAGTAGAGAAAATACAAAGTAAGTTAGTTTTGTATTTTTTTTTTTGAATATTAATAAATTTGATGCATATAATATAAAAAGTCGTGATTTGGGGATAAAATAAAAATGTTATTAAGTTTATATAGTTATTCTATATGATAGAATATGTTTATAAAAGAATTATCTTAAAAAGTATTATTGACATAAATGACACAATGTGATATTATTCTAAATAAGAAAAGACGCATCCAGCAATCAATTATTGAAAATATTTTTTTTAAAAACAATTTGGTCACATTGTTCAGCGTCTTGATAAAGCCACTTCCAGCACTAAAAATATACTTTTGTGACCGTTAGTGGCTTGTTTTTTTAAGGAGATTTATTATGAATTTAATCGATGGAATCAAAAGTAAAAATTATATTGAAAATACTAAAGGTGGCAAATATTATAGTAGTACTTATAATAAAAATTTGGATGTTTTTAGTATGTTAAGTAGATATAATCCTAGTGATGAAATAATTAGAATGTTTAATAATGCAGTCTTAGAAGATGAAGATTTGGCTTTAGCTAATTTACTTTATATATTAGATATTAGAAATGGTAAAGGCGAAAGATTATTATTTAAAACTATTTTTAAAGATTTATGTTTAAATAATCCAGCTTTAGCAGTAAGAGTATTACCTTTTATTGGCGAATTAGGACGTTATGATTATATTTTAGAAGGTTTAAAAACTCCAGTTGAAGATAAAGTAATTAAATTAATTAAAGATACTTTAGAAGTTGATTTAAAAAGTGATAAGCCAAGTTTGTTAGCTAAATGGTTACCATCACATCGAACTCATGGTAAAAATAATGAATTAGCTAAAATTATTTGGAAAAAATTAGGGATAACGGAAAAAGAATATCGTGTAACTTTAGCAAAATTAAGAAGTAAAATTAATATAATTGAAAAAAATTTGACTAATGGTGATTATGGAAGAATTGATTTTAAAGAAGTACCCACTAAAGCTTTTTTAAGATATAATTATGTCTTTCAAGAAAAGATGAGTAAAGAATATGAAGATTATAAGAAGTTAGTTCAAACTGGTAAAGAAAAAATTAACACTAATGGGTTGTATGTTTATGAAATCATTAAAAAAATATTATGGGAAATTCCAATTGATGATGAATTATTTGATTTGATGTGGAAAAATCAAAAAGATTTACTTAAAGATGTTAATTCAAATATTTTAGTTATTGCCGATACATCAGCTTCTATGGAGAGTTATGGTTATATCCCATTAGCTACTTCAATTGGGCTTGCTATTTATACTGCTGAGAGAAATAATGGCATTTTTAAAAATCATTTTATAACATTTTCAGATAATCCATTATTAGAAGAAGTGGTTGGTAATACTATTAAAGAAAAAGTTCAAAATGTAAAAACTTATATAGGTTGTACTGATATTGATAAAGTTTTTGAACTTATCTTAAATGTTGCTTTAGAAAATAAGTTAAAACAAGAAGATCTTCCTAGTCATTTATTAATTATTTCTGATATGGAATTTGATGCTGGTGTTAAGTCACAACATGGAACTAATTTTGAAACATGGAAAAAAAGTTTTAATGAAAAAGGATATAAATTACCTAATATTATTTTTTGGAATGTAGCAGGCTTTACTCAAGGGGTGCCAGTTACTAAATTTACGCAAGATGTTGCTTTAGTGAGTGGTTTTTCAACAAATATTTTAGAAAATATTTTTAATTTAGAACATTATAATCCTCAAGATTTTATGTTAGAAAAATTATCTATTTACTTAGAGATGTTAGGAGTAAACCATGGCTAAGATTTTTATTACTATTAGAATTTGGGAAGAAACAAAAGAAAAGTTAGAAAATATTCGAATTAAGTTAATTAAAGAACGGAATAAAATGGTTTCTTTAGCTGAAACTTTAGAAATATTAATTGAAGAGTATAATAACAATCATAGAGCTTAGGCTCTTTTTTCTTGGAAATAAAAAGAAGTTTAATTTTCTTTAACTTGGTGGTTTATTTCTATCATAATATTAAGCTTCTTCATTTAATTATAAGTTTATTCGTTTTTATTATATTCTTCTATATATTTTTTTAATATATATTCAATTTGTTTGTTAAAACTTCTATTTTGTTCGTCTGCAATTGTTTTTATATCTTCAAAAATTTCTTCATCAATTCTTATTAAAGTAGCTACTTTAGATTCCATAATTCACCTCGAAATTATGATAACATATTGCTATCAATTTTAATATTTACAAAACGATAACATTATGATAATATTTTAATATGATATCATAACGTTATCATATGGAAGAAGGCAAAATATGTTAAAGGGGAAAAAGAGTATATTTATAGTAATGTTATTAATGCTCTTATCAATTATATTATCAAATGTAATATTTTCTAAGAAAGAGAAAGTAATCTTAGATGAAGTAAGTTTATTAAATGAAGGAAGTAAAGGGACAAGTTTTGCTATGTATTATGAAACTCAACAAGAAGATGGTACTTATACTTATGTCGAAAGTGAAGATACAACTTGGCCCACAGATTTAAGATATAATGCAGAAAAATCAGGATGTATAGATAATAATGGCAATAAGATAGATGGAACGTTAACATATAATAAAGAAACTAATAAAGTAACATTAAGAACTAAAGGTGCTACGTTATGTTATTTATACTTTGATTTAGGAACAGAAGAAAAACCATATAAAATTCAATATATCGAAGATTTAGTAGATTTAAGTAATAAAGTAAATAAAGGTGAAACAAATGAAGATGCTTATTTTACTTTAGAAAAAAATTTAGACTTTAAACAAGAAGAAAGTTATAGACAATATGATCGAACCGATTATGGAGATATCAATGGTGTAGGTGGAACAGAACAACTTATGACAGAACTTACTAATCCTGAAGGAACAGGCTTTATTCCAATAGGAATAGGAAAAACTAATAATGTAGATAATGTGTTTAAAGGAAATTTTAATGGATTAAAACATAAATTAGAAAATTTATATGTACATAATTATAGTGATACAAGTAAGAGATATGGCTTATTTGGTTATATATATGGCTCAACAATAAAAGATTTTGAATTAACCGGAAGTGTCATAACAGACGTAACAAGAGATATCGGAGGACTAACGAGTTATGCCAAAAGATCAACATTTGAAAATATAATAACCAGAGTAACAGTAACAAGTAAAACAGGAAGTTCATCAGTGGGAGGTTTAATAGGTTCAGTAGGAGAAGAAGAAGGAAGTACAAATAAAATAATAAATTGTGTTAATTATGGAGAAATAAGTAATGGAAATAATACCGGAGGCTTAGTAGGATATTTAGCTAATAAAACAAGTTTAATAATAGAAGAAAGTGCAAATTATGGAACAATAACAAACAATATAGGAAGTCATGCTGGGGGATTAATAGGAAGAGATAATGGATCTACATCAAATACAACGATAATTAAAAGTCATAATTATGGTGAAATAAATATGATAAAAAATGAAAGTACATCTAAAAGAGCGGTAGGTGGGTTAGTAGGTAAATCTTCAGGAAATACAACAATAGAAAATAGTACTAATGAAAATAAAATAACTGTAGAAGCCTTAGGAACAGAAGACTCTTATGTCGGAGGTTTAATTGGAAGCAAAGTTACAGCAACTACAACACTAACTATAAATAATAGTGAAAATACTGAAAAAGGAATAATCAATATTAAAAATAATCAGGCGTATAGTAATACTGGACATATTAATCATTCAGGCGGAATAATAGGAGTTACAGGATCAATAACTAATTTAAATAATGTTCATAATAAAGGAAGAATTAGAGTAGAAAATGGAATAGCAATAGGACAATCTATTGGAGGCTTAATAGGTTGGATTTTTAATCAAACTACAGTAACAACAATAACAAATAGTTCAAATGAAATATCAACAACAAATGAAGGTGAAGGAATAATAGTTAACCCAAATGAAACAGCAACTAATTTTATCGGAGGACTTGTTGGACGAGTAGCAGATCGCTCTATAATTAAAATAGAGAATAGTTATAATACAAGTGATATAAAAGGAGGAACAATAGTAGGAGGAATAACAGGAGATGTTGGAGTCGAAAAATTAATTATGAATAAATGCTATAATACAGGTAATATAACATATCATGATAGTAGTTCTACTCAAGTATTTTGTTCAGGAGGATTAATTGGTCGTTCAGTGAATAGTTCTAATATTTATGTTCTTAATTCGTATAATACTGGAATAATAACTGGAACAACAAATTTAAATAATAAAACGTATAATTTTTCTGGACTTATAGGTCTTATAGATCTTGTAAATGGCCCAATTAATGCGAATATAATAAATTCTTACAATATAGGTAAAGTAATTTCAAAGGATTTTTCAAATGGTATGTTATATATAATAGGACCTAATGAAAGTAGTTTAACGATAAAAAATGTATATAATGCCGGAGATTTAGAAGGAAAAACAAGATATAGTGTAATGTATAACAATACAACAGGAACTGTAGATATTCAAAATACATATTATAAAGAAGCAAGTGGAATAGCAGAAAGTAATAAAGGAGACATACCTGGTGCCTATCCAATAACAGATGCAAACATGAAAAATACTAATAGAAATGATAGTAATAGTTTACTGTATAAATTAAATACTAATGTAGGGACATTAAATAATCAAGGCTTAGCAGTATATAGTGAAGACTTAAAAGATTATACCTTAGTAGATTGGGTAATAGATCCAACAACAGGTTATCCAACATTGAACTTTAAATTAGAAGGTAATGAGTAGATAATACTTATTACTTTCTTTTTAATTAATAATAAAAGGAAATGAAATGTCCGCATACTTTTATAAAGTTTTAAATAAATATATATCTTATCCCTTATTTTAATTAATAGCATTATTTTACAGTAGTAATAAGTAATTTATGCAAATTTCTTTGCTAAATGCATAAAAATATTTTTTTAACAATAATGTAATCTTAATAATAATTTGTGGAAAACTTCTTACTTTTCAACATTTATTTGACAAAATATAGAAATATTTTATATAATAATGGTAACAATAGTTACCTAGAATGGGGGAATATTTATGCCAGCAAGTTGTAAATTAGAGAAAAAGACAATTATTAAAAAAGCAGTTGTGATGATTAATAAAAAAGGATGGGATAGTTTAAATGCTAGAGATTTAGCTAAAGAATTGAAGATTTCTACTAAACCATTGTATAGAATTTATAATAATATGGAAGAAATAAAGTTAGATATTTATACAGAGATTTATAAACAATATGATGAATTTATAACTAGTCGAGTTGATAATAAAAATGCTTTAGTTACTTTGTGTGTAGCTTATGTAGAATTTGCTAAATTATATAAAAATTTATTTATTAGTTTGTTTTTGTCTAATAATTTGAAGTGGCAAAGTATTGATGATGTTTTAAATGAAAAATGGAATCAAGGGGCAATAATTAATTTAGTAAATAAACAAGGGTATACTTTTAATGAAGCTAAAGAGTTATTTATGCATGTATGGTTATATGCTAATGGTTTAGCAACTTTAATAGCTACTAATGAATTAAATTTGGATGATAAAGAAATTATTAAAAGAATTGTAAAAATATTTAAAACATTAGAAAAATAGTTTATAATTAAGAAGTGGTGGTAAAAATGAAGAAAATGTTATTTATATTATTAAGTATAAGTTTTTTATTGTTAGCAATGCCTAACGCTTTGGCAAAGGAAAAAGCTAAAGTTTATGTATTTTCAGGAGCTGCTTGTCCTCATTGCCAAACAGCATATGAATATTTTGAAGGATTATTAGAAAATGAGCCAGGTTTATTTGATTTATATGCTTTAGAAGTCTATGATGAAGAGTGGAATGTTACAGATACTAAATTAGAAGATTTATTCATGGAGTCTTTAAAATATTATGATTTGTTTACAACTAAGGAAAAAATGGGAACACCTTTTATAGTTATTGGCGATAATTATTTAGAAGGGGTTGGAAATATTAGAGCAGCTTATGATTATATAATAGAAGTAAATAATAGTGAAGAACCTGTAACTTATCGAGTAGAAGAGGTTAATAAAGAATTAAATGTTAATTTAGAACAATATAAGAAAGATTATGGACAAGAAGAAGAAGAGAAAAAAGAAAAAAGTAAATCTGATATATTTATATTAATTGGGTTATTAGTGGTTTTAATTGGGGGATTTACTGGTTTTGTAATTATGGGCCAAAAGAAGTAATTTGATTCTTTGGCTTTTTTAATTGTTTTAAGAATATTTTTTTGCTATAATGATGATAGGGTTGATATTATGAAAGATGAAAAATTAAAAAAATTAGAAAAAGAACTGAGATATTTAGTAATAGATGAACGAAAAAAAGAGTTAGATGCTTATTCTAATATTATTGAAGGAAATGTTAAAGTAGAAGATTTAGCTAAAGAAATATATTTAAAAAGAGGAATAGATTACAACGCAATAAAGAAAGATGGCTTATTTAATAATTTGGGAGCTACTGTTAGTGAATTTGGATCTTTATTTAAAAATAAAACTGGTGATACGAAGAAAAAAATGATATTTGAAATAATATATATGGTAGTGTTAGTAGTATTATTAAAAGTACCTTTTGATTTAGTAAGAGATGTTGGTTATGATTATATAGAATTATTAACTACTAATGATTTATTATATACGTTATGGAATTTAGCTTTTCTCTTATTATATACTATTGTCCTTATTTGTACCTTAATTTATTTAATTAGAAACTTTAATAAGAAATATCGTGATATGAAATAGACTTAATGGTCTTTTTTATTTGGCATAAAAAAAAGAGTTTTTATAACCCTTTTCTAAATACTTAAATTATAATTATTGGAGATAAATACTCTTTCGCCATTATTATTTACTTTATATTCTGTAATTGTTTCAATTGAACCATCATTTTTAGTAATAGTTACTGTCATTTGTAATTCATATCCAACAATACCATCACCGTCTTCGTTAAGAACAACAACAATTTTTCTGTTAATAGAGAAGTCACCAGTTAATTTTAAGGTTTCTAAATCTTTTTTAATTTTAGTAGTTTCTGTTTCCATTAATTTATTAATACCAGCCATCATATTAGGTGATTTATATAAATCTAAGCTAACAGCACAGCCATTAGTTGTTATATCAACTGCTACTAAATATTTTTCAGTATCATATTTATTATTACCGTATTTGCATGTTGCTGGTTCATCAGGAGTATCTGGTGTTTCTGGGTTGGTAGCTGAACCACTTTCTTCAATAGTTAATGTCGTTTCTTGTACATTTTCATTACCGGCATCATCTTTAGCTACTATTTTAATAGGATACACACCGATTTCTTGATATTGAGAGTAATCTGTTAATTCACCTTCTTCATTAACTCCTTCTGTAAAGAAACTAATTTGACATTCGTGATTAGAATTATCTGTGCATTCTTTGACAAAGTCGTTAGCGGTATAATTTTTGCCTTTGGCAATTGTGACTGGTTGAACAAAAAGTTCTGGGCGCATAGTATCGACAACGTTAAGATAAGCTTCATAAGTTTTACCACTAATTTCTAAGGTAATTTTGTAACGACCAATTTTACTAATGTCATAATCACTTGGATAATTAACTTTAATTTCATCTAAGGAAACATTTTCAATTTTAGAAAAGAAGATTTCATTAGTAAATTTTTCATTAACTTCAACGGTTGTTTCTTGTTTGAGACTAAGTTCACCACCAGGATTATTTTGATCTTCAACTTGTAAATTTCTTGTTATAATAAAGCAGATAATAACACCGATTATGCAAACACCAATTATGATAATGTTTATAATTGTGCGCTTGGTATTATAAACTCTGTTATAGAAAAATTTATTTGCCATATTAAAATACCTCTATCCTTAATATAACTTAATAATATCATATTATGTATGAAAAGAGAAGATTTTTATTTTTATTATTGACATTATTTTCATATAATTTAAAGTAGTAAATACTTGCATAGTGACGGTATTTATGTTATTATTTTAATTGCAATTGCAAAAGATTGCGAATGTTTAGTGGGAGGGAAATGCGGATTTGCCCAAAACCACTAGCACGGAAAAATTTTTATAGGAGGTGTTTTCGTGGCAAAAGAAGTCGTAAAAAGAATTAAATTAGAAATTCAAGCTGGAAAAGCAACACCAGCTCCACCAGTAGGTACTGTTTTAGGACCTGCCGGAATTAATTTACAAGATTTCTGTACAAAATTTAATGATGCAACTCGTGATAAAATGGGTGATGTTGTTCCATGTGAAATTTCTGTTTATGATGACCGTAGTTTTGATTTTGTATTAAAGACTCCACCAGCTGGTTTTTTACTTAAAAAGGTGGCTAAAATTCAAAAAGGAAGTCCTAAAGGTGCAAATCAAATAGTGGCAACAATTACAGAAGCTGATTTGCGAAGTATTGCTGAGACTAAGTTACCTGATTTAAATGCTTATGATGTTGAAGAAGCTATGAATATTATTGAAGGTACAGCACGGAATATGGGTATTGCTATTAAGGGACGTAACGATAGTGAATTAGCTGAACAAGCTAAAGAAGCAGCAGAAGAAGAAAAAGAAATGGCAAAACGTGAAGCAGAACTTGAAGCTATGGAAGAAGAAGCTAAGACTGAAACTTCTGTTGATGTTCCAGTAATTGGTGATGAAGATAAAGAAACTGAAGAAGCTGAGTAATTAATAAAAAAGATAGAAAAGAATCCGCTAATTAACCACAGTTAGGAGGGAAAATTTTGAAAAAACGTAGTAAAAAATATGTGGCAGTATCTAAATTAGTAGATAATAATAAATTATATACTAAAGAAGAAGCGACTAAATTGATAAAGCAAACTAGTATTACTAAATTTGATAGTACGGTTGAATTAGCTATTAAATTAAATATTGATGCTAAAAAAACTGATCAACAATTGCGTGGTTCATTAGTTATGCCTAATGGTACTGGTAAAAGTAAAACTGTATTAGTTATTGCTAAAGGTGATTTAGCTAATGAAGCTAAAAAAGCTGGTGCTGATTATGTTGGTGATAAAGATATGCTTGATAAAATTAAAAATGAAAATTGGTTTGAATTTGATGTTATCGTAGCAACACCAGATATGATGCCAGAAGTAGGAAAAATTGGTAATATTTTAGGTCCTAAGGGTTTGATGCCAAATCCAAAGACTGGTACTGTTACTATGAAAGTTGCCGATGTTGTTAAAGATTTAAAAAGTGGTATGGTAACATATCGAACTGATTCATTTGGTAATATTCATACTATTATTGGTAAAGTTTCATTTAGTGAGGATAAATTACTTGAAAATTTAGATTATGTTATAAAAACTATTAATAAAGCTAAACCGCAAACAGTAAAAGGAATCTTTATTGATAAAATAGCAATTGCTACAACTATGGGTCCTAGTATAAAAATAGATAAAAATTCATTTGAATTATAATTAGGACTTGCGCAATTAAAAGTTGTAGAGTATAATACTTGATAAGAAAAGAAGACCGAAGACAGTAGGGAAGTTTAACTTTTAATAATCCTACCGAGGGGAACTTTAAACTAATATGTTTTTAAGCTTCCTGAAATCGGAAGCTTTTCTTAAAAATATATAAGGAGGAAACATGGCAAGCGAAAAAATTCTTAATGAGAAGAAAGAAATCGTTAGTGAAATTATTGATAATATTAAAAATAGTGAATCAGTTATTTTATTCCAATATCAAGGTTTAACGGTTGCTGAAATGATGGAACTTAGAAATAAGCTTAATGCTGTATCATCTAAAGTTAGAGTTTATAAAAATACACTTTTAAAAAGAGCATTAGATGAACTTAACATTAATATGGATGATTTTTTAGCTGGTCCTAATGCAATTTTATTTGGGGAAACTTTGTTAGAACCAATTAAGATTATTGCTGAATATGCGAAAGATCATGAGAAGTTAAATATTCGTGTTGGAATTATCAGCGGTGATGTAGCTGGACTTGATGTAATTAAAGAATATGCAAGTATTCCATCAAGAGAAGGGCTACTTACAATGCTTTCAGCTGGTATGATTCAATATGTTAGAGATTTATCAATAAGTTTAAATCTTTATGCCGAAAAATTAGAAGGGAAGGAATAGATTATGGCAAAATTAACAAAAGATGAATTTATAAGTGCATTAAAAGAAATGACAATTCTTGAAGTTAAAGAATTAGTTGATGCGATGAAAGAAGAATTTGGTGTTGATCCATCTGCTGTAGCTGTTCAAGCTGCTCCAGTTCAAGCTGAAGAAGAAGGTTCATCAACTAAAACAGTAGTACTAAAAAGTGCTGGTGGCAACAAGATTGCAGTTATTAAAATCATTAAAGAAATTACAGGCTTGGGATTAGTTGAAGCTAAAGCAATAGCTGATAATGGTGGAAATATTAAAGAAAATATTCCTGCTGATGAAGCTAAAGCAATCGAAGCTCAATTAACTGAAGCTGGTGCTGAAGTAGAATTAGTATAATGATTTTTAAAAAGAGCTGTTATGTAAATGATGGCTTTTTTTTATTTCAGTTGTTTCTGTTATTGCAATTTTAAGGGAGTTAATTTATAATTATTAATGGTGATACTATGCGAAGAACATTGGGGATATTATTTAAAGTGTTATTAGTAACATTGGTGGTGGCATGGATTGGTTTAATTTTAGTGGAATATTTTAGATATCAAGATAATGAGCCAATGTTAGTAGTGTTAAAAGAAGAAACTATTCCTTATCCAGATGGTCATGTTTATGTTTATTATGGACTTGGATATAAGTCTATAACATATGAAAGAACAAGTATTTATGGAAAAGAATTTGGTCATATATTTATAGGGGTAAGAGATAAGATTCCAAATAGTTAGGAGATATTATGAAGTTAAATAATAGAGGCTGGGGAACAAAAGAAATGATTTTATTAAGTGGTGGATTATTCCTTGCTTTAATTGTGGCTATTTATTTTATTGTGAAACTTTTTGGCTCTTTTGATAGTGCAGTTTTAAATCGACAATATGCGGATTTAGAAATAAAAATTGAAGAAGCAGCAAGAAATTATATTGTGAATAATAATATAAATGTTAATGGTGAATATCGAATTAGTTTAGATACTTTAAAAAATAATAATTATATTACTGATTTTAAAGATAATAATGGGAGTAATTGTTCAGGATATGTTAAAGTAACCAAAGTAGATGGAATTAATCAATATGCAGGTTATATAAGTTGTTTTAATTATCAAACAAGGAATTATTAAAAATGAAATATTATACCTATAAATTTAATATGTTATTTTTAAATATTTTTTCTATTGTTCTTTTTATTATAGTATTTGGTTTTACTTCTTTTTGGGCTGGAAATGTAATATTGGAGGCTTTTGATTATACTTTTTTATTACTAATTGGTTTCTGGTTAGTGTTTCATGAAGTTTTACATGGGATAGGTTTTATAAGTTTAGGACAAGTACCTTTGAAAAATATTGTATTTGGAATAGAATTAGAAAAAGGAATTATGTATGCAATGTGTAAAAAAGAAATATCAAAGTTAAACATTATCATTGCATTATTGTTTCCTTTGCTTTTTATTGGGATTGTAACATACATTTTAGGATTGATTTTTAATAATGAATTAATTATTTTACTTTCAGTTTTTAATATAGCCTCAGCAGCAGGTGATATTGCGATGACTTTAGCTATTATGCAAATGCCTAAAGATATAAAATATTTGGATTTAGATAATACAACTGGTTTTACGATTATTAGTCAAAGTGATTTAAGAGAGAAGAAATATTGGGGATTAGAATTAGATACTATGGGCGATTATAAAGATTTAGAAACTTCAAAAGATTTTCAAAAATTACGGATTAGTAAAATATCGAAAGTTATTTTGGCTATTTATATAGTATTAATTGTATTATTGGGAATAAAAAAATTTATTTAAAAGTATTAAAAAATGTTGACAAGACATATAATAAAATGGTATATTAATATCGCGTTTTATTTAGGTTCTACCTTGAGTAGGACTTAATTTAAAAAATATTTTGACACACTTGGATTCGTGTTAATAGGGAGGAGAGAAAATACATGCCAACAATAAATCAATTAGTAAAGAAAAATCGTGGAAAGAAGACTAGAAAAAGTAAGAGTCCAGTACTTAATGTTGGATTTAATACACTTGAAAGAAAACAAACTGATGTTAAAAGTCCACAAAAAAGAGGCGTATGTACTAGGGTAGGAACTAAGACACCAAAGAAACCTAACTCAGCACTTCGTAAATATGCACGGGTAAGACTTTCTAATGGAAAAGAAATCGATGCATACATACCTGGTGAAGGACATAACTTACAAGAACATAGTGTAGTACTTGTTCGTGGTGGTCGTGTTAAAGACTTAATCGGTGTTCGTTATCATATTGTCCGTGGTACTCTTGATACTCATGGTGTTGAAAATCGTAAACAAGCTCGTAGTAGATATGGTACAAAAAAAGGTAAATAATAATTAAAAAAATAAAGAAAAGGAGGAATTAAAATGCGTAAGAAAAGAGCAATAAAAAGAGATGTTTTACCAGATCCTATATATAATTCAAAAGTTGTTACTAAACTTGTAAATGCAATTATGTTAGATGGTAAAAAAGGTACTGCTGAAAAAATCCTTTATGAAGCTTTTGAAATTGTAGAAAAGCAAACTGGTAAGAAAGCAATGGATGTTTATGCAGAAGCACTTAAGAATATTAGCCCAGCACTTGAAGTAAAATCACGTCGTGTTGGTGGTTCTAACTACCAAGTACCAATGGAAGTTAGTGATGAAAGAGCGCAAACTTTAGCATTGCGTTGGTTAGTTAATTATGCAAAATTAAGAAATGGAAAGGGAATGGCTATAAATTTAGCAAATGAAATTATTGATGCTTCAAATGGCGTTGGTGGAGCCGTTAAAAAACGTGAAGATACTCATAAAATGGCCGAAGCTAATAAAGCATTTGCTCATTATAGATGGTAATTGATATGGCAAGAGATGTAACTATTGACAAAGTTCGTAATATTGGTATAATGGCACATATTGATGCTGGTAAAACTACTTTTACTGAAAGAGTTTTATTTCATACTGGTATTACACACAAAATTGGAGAAACACATGATGGTGAATCTCAAATGGATTGGATGGAACAAGAAAAGGAACGTGGTATAACAATTACTAGTGCTGCTACTACTGCACACTGGAAGGGATATCGTTTAAATATAATAGATACCCCAGGACACGTTGATTTTACTGTAGAAGTTCAAAGAAGTTTAAGAGTACTTGATGGTTCTATATGCTTACTTGATGGTAATGCTGGGGTTGAACCACAAAGTGAAACAGTATGGCGTCAAGCTACAGAATACAAAGTACCAAGAATGATATTTGTTAATAAAATGGATAAACTTGGGGCTGATTTTGAATTTTCATTAGATACAATTGGAAAGAGATTAGGTGTTAATTATGCTCCTATTCAATGGCCAATTGGAGCTGAAAATGATTTTCATGGTATTGTAGATTTAATTGAACAAAAAGCTTATACTTTTGATAGAACTGATGAACATGAAAATTATAAAGAAATTCCAATTCCAGATGATTTAAAAGATATAGTAGCTACTAAAAGATTAGAATTAGTAGAAAAAGCTGTTGAATTTGATGATGCGTTAATGGAAAAATACTTAAGTGGTGAAGAATTAACAGTTGCAGAAATAAAAAGTGCTATTAGAAAAGGCGTTTTGGCCGCTGAATTTTTCCCAGTATTATGTGGAAGTGCTTTATCTAATACGGGTGTTAAGTTAGCACTTGATGCTGTAATAGATTATATGCCTGCTCCAACTGATATTGAAGCAATTGATTGTACTGATGAAAAAGGAAATCTTGTTAAAAGGCATCCAAGTGATTCAGAACCATTTACAGCAATGGCATTTAAAATTATGACTGATCCATATGTTGGACGTTTAGCATTCTTTAGAGTTTATTCTGGACATTTATCAAGTGGTTCCTATATTTTGAATAGTACGAAAGGTGTTAAAGAAAGAGTTGGTCGTATTTTACAAATGCATGCTAACCAAAGAAAAGAAATAACTGATGTTTATACAGGTGAAATTGCTGCATTAGTTGGATTAAAGAATACAACAACAGCTGATACTTTATGTGATGAAAAAAATCCAGTTATTATGAATGGTATGGAATTCCCTGCTCCAGTTATTGATGAAGCAATTGAACCAAAAAGTAAAGCTGACCAAGAAAAACTCGGAGTGGCATTACAAAAACTTGCTGAGGAAGATCCAACTTTCAAATATAAAACTGATCCAGAAACTGGCCAAACAGTTATAAGTGGGATGGGCGAATTACACTTAGAAGTATTAGTTCGTCGGATGAAAGATGAATTTGGAGTAGAGGCTAATATTGGTCGTCCACAAGTAGCTTATCGTGAGACAATTACAGTTCCAGCTGATTGTGAAGGTAAATATATTAAACAATCTGGTGGTCGTGGACAATATGGTCATGTATGGGTTAAATTTGAACCTAATCCAGAAAAAGGTTATGAATTTGTGGATGCTATCGTTGGTGGTGTAGTTCCTCGGGAATATATACCAGTAACTGATAAAGGATTACAAGAAGCAATGGCTGGTGGTATGATTGCCGGATATCCAGTAGTTGATGTTAAAGCAACATTATTCGATGGATCTTATCATGATGTCGATTCATCAGAAATGGCTTTCAAAATCGCTGCTTCCATGGCTTTAAAAGAAGCTTCTAAAAAATGTAAACCAGTACTTTTAGAACCAATTATGAAAGTAGAAGTCGTTGTTCCTGAAGAATATATGGGTAATGTTATGGGAGATTTAACTAGTAGACGTGGAAAACCTTTAGGAAATGAATCTAGAGGAAATGCCTTATCTATTAATGCTATGGTTCCTTTAGCAGAAATGTTTGGATATATGACAACCCTTCGTTCTAATTCACAAGGACGTGGTACATTTACAATGAGCTTAGATCATTATGAAGAAGTACCAAAGAATATTGCTGATGAAATTATTAAGAAAAACAGCATTAATTAAGAATAATACTTGAAAAATTTTCAAGCATTAGATAAAATATAATAGTAAAGTGAAAGGAGAGAAAAATATTATATGGCAAGAGAAAAATTCGATCGTTCAAAAGAACACGTTAATATAGGTACTATTGGACACGTTGACCATGGTAAAACTACATTAACTGCTGCGATCACTAAATATTTTGGTAAAGAATTTGTCGCTTATGAAAATATCGACAAAGCTCCAGAAGAAAGGGAAAGAGGTATTACAATTAATACTGCTCACGTTGAGTATGAAACTGAAAAACGTCATTATGCTCACGTTGACTGTCCAGGACATGCCGATTATGTTAAAAACATGATTACTGGTGCTGCTCAAATGGATGGTGCTATCCTTGTTGTTTCTGCAGCTGATGGTCCAATGCCACAAACTAGAGAACATATTTTACTTTCTCGTCAAGTTGGTGTGCCTAAGATTGTTGTTTACATGAATAAATGTGATCAAGTTGATGATCCAGAATTATTAGACTTAGTTGAAATGGAAATCAGAGAATTACTTGGAGAATATGGTTTCGATTCTGAATGTCCTATCATTCGTGGTAGTGCACTTAAAGCATTGGAAGGTGATGAAGCTGCTGCTCAATCAATTCGTGATTTAATGGCTGCTGTTGATTCATATATTGATGCTCCAGTAAGAGATACTGATAAACCATTCTTAATGAGTATTGAAGACGTATTTACTATTTCAGGACGTGGTACAGTTGTTACTGGACGTGTTGAAAGAGGTATGTTAAAACTTAATGATGAAGTTGAAATCGTTGGTTTAAAACCTACTCAAAAGACTGTTGTTACTGGTATTGAAATGTTCCGTAAATCATTAGATTACGCTCAAGCTGGTGATAATGCTGGTGTACTTCTTCGTGGTATTGCTCGTGAAGATGTTGAACGTGGACAAGTTTTAGCTAAACCTGGAAGCGTTACACCTCATACTAAGTTTAAAGCTAGTGTGTATGTCTTATCTAAAGAAGAAGGCGGACGTCATACTCCATTCTTCTCAAATTATCGTCCACAATTCTATTTCCGTACAACTGATGTAACTGGTGTTATCGAGTTACCAGCTGGTGTTGAAATGGTTATGCCTGGTGATAATGTTGATATGACAGTTGAACTTATTGCACCTGTTGCACTAGAAAATGGTACTCAATTCTCAATTCGTGAAGGTGGACGTACTGTTGGTGCTGGTGTAGTATCAGAAATAATAAAATAGTAGCTACGGCTACTTTTTTTTATGTAATAGGAATTTATATAAGATGTTAAATTTTTGAAGTGATATTTATTATTTGGCTTTGATGTAGACTTTTAATCCGAAAATTTTGACATCATTTGTCGAAAATATTGCAAATGATTTTTATAAATGGTAAATTGATTTTGTATTGAGGGAAAGATTCGATCTTTCTCTTTTTTTCGGAGGATTTTGGAATATGTTAATTAATGTTGATAAAAATTTAGAAAAAGTAAATAAATTTTTTAAAGAGCGTGATTTAATACTAGAGATTATTTTAAAAAATTATGAAAATTATAATTTTTATATTAGAATAAATTATATGGAAAAAGAAAATTTTTATAAAATATTTTTTATTGATTTAGATACAATATTTGAGGATAGTATTGAAAAATATATTATGTCAGGACCAATATTGAACTATTTAGTAAATAAAATTTTAATTATTAGTTGTTTATATACTAATAAGTTTAAGAAAATTGGGAATATTGATGAAGCTAATTATGTTAGTTTAAAAATAAAAAATAAATTTATTAAGAAAGAATTGAGTCTTTCTTTTAATAAATATATTCCCAAAGAATATAATTTTTTAGCAGATATTTTTGTGTTTGTTTTTAATGAATTACCTAAAAAATTAGATATATTTTTATTTGAATTATTAGCAGAGTTAACTAATTCGGTTAAAAAATATGAAAATAATGCGAGAAAAAATTTTGACTTATTTAATGATGATTTAAAATTGATTTTTGATGAAAAAACACGGGAGTTAGGAAAAATATATTATGAAAAGAATTGGTTTAAATATTTAGAAAAAATTGGTAATAATTATTATGCTTTAATAGCTGATGAAGAAAATTATTTTATAGAAGTAGATTATGATAAGGAACTTAAAGAACTTAAAATGAGTTGTTCTTGTCAAACTAATGAGTGTTGTTCACATTTATATGCAGTTTTGTTGGCAATTAAAAATAAGAAAAAATATAAAAAATTTTGTAAGGTAAAATATATTGATGAGACTAGTACTTTAATAGAGGATATATTAAATTTTGAATTTTATTTTTGTATTGGAATAAATGATAAAGATATTAAAATAGTGGATACTTATGGTAATATTATGGAAGCACCTTTGAAAGATTATAATGGTAAATGCAATTGGGTGGTTTTAGAAGATGAAGAAGGTATAATTAGTAAAAAAATTTTGGCGATTAAAAATGATATGATATAATATTGATGAGGATGTGATATTATGGGATTATTTAAATTTATTTTGGGTTTAAATGAGGTATTAAATGAACAAGAACAAGCTAATAAAGAAAAAGAGTTAGATGAAGAAATGGATTTATATAATTTAGATGATTATGAAAGAGAAGAAGTAAAAAAAGGAAATTATGAACCATATAATTTTGAAGATTCTGATGTTCCATTAGATGAAGATGATTATTATTATGATGATGAGAAATAATTTAGGAAAATTTAGATGGTTTTAATTGACTAAAAAAAGATTATTAAATATAATGTTAGTGAGGAGATGTGTATGAAACTGTTTAAAAAATTTATAGCATTATTTTTAGTGAGTATTATAGCATTTAATGAATGTGCACCTTTAGTAAAAGCATTAGAAAATTTAAATGAACAACAAACTAAAAATATAACAAATTTAGAAGAAGAAAGTAGTAGTGATGGATTGGCAAATGGCACTTTAGAAATAGAGACGCATTTGGCTTTACCGATTCGAAATACAAAAGATTGTGATATTAATTTAGAATTATATCTTGGGGATACTTTGCTAGCTAGTACTAATATCAATGAAGAAAATGGTTATTATGTTGATAAAAGTGGTATAGATAGGAAAGATATTAGAGTTACTTCTTATAAAATGGATAATGATGGTAACTTATTACAAGGTTATGATAGTACTCAAAATATTGTTTATTATGCAGTTAATATTTATAACTTAGCTAAGGGAACTTATAAAATTAAATTAAGTGGTAAGCATTTTGTAGATTTTGAAACTTCTGTTACTTTAGATGATTATTCTAAAAGAGTAAGTATTACTAATGAAAAAGGAATGTTTGCTATTGGTGATATTAATAATGATAAAGTAATAGATAATAAAGATATTAATGAAATGTTAAAAGCTATTCAAGAAAATGATATAACTAAAGATTTAAATTTAGATGGTATTGTAGATATAGCTGATTTAAATTATATTACTGCTAATATTGTTAATGAGGCAATGGGAGTTAAAATTCAAAATACTAATATTATTTTAAGTAATGAAAATGTTACCTTAAATACAAATGCAAATGTAGTGGGAGATATTAATAGTATTTTTACTAATGATGGAGTAGTTACTTTAGAGGCAACAGAGAGTGATGAAGTTAAACTAGATTTAGATTTTGCTAAAAATAACGAAACTGTCGAAATGGAAGAAATTCGTATTAATTTTGGCTCTACCAATGTACCAGATGATGGTTATGTTGTAGTAGAAACAGCAGATAAAGTATTAGATCCAATACCTATTTTTAGTAATAATGAAATGAATGATATTCATTTATTTACTGAGGATGTTTTAGAAGGGACGAGAGTAATTGATTTAGGTGGTCAAGTTGCAGTTAAAAAGGTTACTATTGTAGTAGTACCTGGAAAGAGTAGACTTGCCGATATTGCGAAAGTAGAATTTTTAAATAATGTTAAAGTTGAACCTAAAGAACCTGAAAATTTTTATACACCTAAATATGTAGAAATTAATGATAAAGTTAGTGAACAAATAACTGTATCTTTTGAAAGTGTACCTAATGTTACTGGTTATGAAATTGAAATTAATGGCGATAAAATGCAACATGTTATTTTTCAAACAACTTATACGACATTTACAATTGAAGATTTAAAAAATTATGTTAATTATGAAATAAAGGTGAGAGCTGTCAATCAAGAGTGGCGGAGTGGTTGGAGTGATGTATATATAGCTACTCCACAAGCAACTAGAGTACCACCAGCAGTTGATGATGTTTTTGCTGAGCCTACTTATGCTGGTATTGATTTTAGATGGAAAAAGATGGATGATACCAAAACTTATAATTTATATTATCGAGAAGTAGGAGTTGATGAGTGGACTGTTATAAGAGAAATTAATGGTAATACTTATTCACTTCGTAATTTAAAAGCATCAACTAAATATGAAGCTTATTTAACGGGTAATAATGATTTAGGTGAAGGTAGTGAGTCACAACATATGTATGCAACAACTTTAGAACAAACGGCAACAATTTATCCGAAATATAAATTAATTAATACTTATAATAATGCGACACATAGAACAGATCATATTATGGATGTTATATATACTGATGGTTTATCTTATCGAAAAGATCAAGATAATAATGTAACTGATGCTGATAAATGGTCAATGGCTGATGATGATTATCAAACATATTGGGAAAAGAAAGATTGGCAAGTAAATGCTCATAGTTATAATGGAAATGCACCAGTATTTGTTTTAGATAATACATATAAAATGGATGAATTTATTGTAACAGTTCCAGATGGTTATCCTTATTCATATAAATATGCTAATACAAATGACGATGTTATACGTTATTGGAATACTAGTGATACAAGAACAAGTGCAAATATGACAACGGTACAAGCTAAGATTATAGCTAAAGAAGATAAAAATAAAAGAAAATATTATGTCTTAAAATTAGATGAACCAATTGAAGCAAATGCTTTGCAATTTGGGTTAACCGTAACTGGAAATGGTGGATTAATTCAAGTAGCGGAATTTAAGTTATATGAATATGATTCATTAGTAGATGATGTTGCAGCTTTATTCTTAGATGATTTAAGAGTAGAATTAGCAAATGATGTAACTGAAGAAAAAATCCAAAGTTTAAGAGAAAGGGCAAATATTAAGGATAATGATGAATATAATCCATATCGGGAATCAATTCTTAATGATTTAGATTATGCTGAACAATTATTAAAAGATACAGCGAAAAATGATGTAATAACTTTAAATCCTAATATTTCTAATCAATATAATAATCATTTAGGTTTTGCAATGACTATTAGTGATTATCAACCTTTAGGAGTTTCTGTTCATGAAGGTGAACAAATAACAATTTATGTAGGAAATAAAGGAAATGCGAAAATTGAAGCAGTATTTACACAAACTTATGCACAACCTAGTGCTTGGAGTAAAAGTGTTGCATTACAAAATGGTCAAAATGTTATAACAGTTCCTAAAATTGGCAATGCGACAGATGAACGTGGTGGTAGTGTTTATATAAGATATACGACAAAACCTGATGTTAATAATTTAATAAAGGTAAGAGTAAGTGGTGGAGTTAAAATACCGGTTTTAGATACAACATTACTAACAACTGAAAGTGCTAAGAAAGACGCTATTAAAAATTATATAAATGAGTTAAGTGAATTTGTTAGTAATTTACCTGCTATTTATACTAAGGCTTATGAAGGAGTAGAAACTAGTTATTCATATAATGCTAAAACTTCTGCTTTAGGGGTAACAGAAATTGTGACAAAATATGGTTTGTGGTCATTCTCTAGTGAGGCAGTTTTAAATGCTATTAATACTGATTTAACAACAGAAGAAGAAAAAATTAATCGTTTATATGAATCAACAGAAGCGTTTGATGAAATGATGTTAATGTTCTATCGTCATAAAGGTTTAGCTGAAAATGCTGCTGAAAGTATTAATGAATTACCAAAAGCAAGAATAAATATTCGTTATATGCGTATGTTTGATGGGGCATTTATGTATGCTGGCGGTTATCATGTGGGAATTGAATATGGTTCTATAGCAGGAGTAATTCAAGGTAAGAAAGCTAGTGCGGCATCTGGTTACTTTGGTTGGGGTATTTCTCATGAAGTTGGACATCAAATTAATCAAGGTAATTTAGTTCATGCCGAAGTTACTAATAATGTTTATGCTCTTTTAGCACAAACTGTTAATGATACGGAAACATCAAGACTTGAAGGTAGTGGGATATACGATAAAATATATGATAAAGTAACATCACATACTTTAGGTAAAGCTCAAAATGTGTTTGTAACATTAGGAATGTATTGGCAATTACATTTAGCTTATGATGATAATAAGACCTTTACTGATACTGATTCAATATTTGCTAGAATTAATAAATATTCGAGAGATTATAAAGTTAATAATAAAAATGTTAATAATTATAAGAGTGACGATTTATTAATATTGTTTGCAAGTATGGCAGCTGGAAAAGATTTAACTGATTATTTTGCAGTATGGGGAATAGAAGCAAGTGAAACTTTGAAAAATGAAATAGTATCTTTGAATTTACCAAAAGAAGAAAGAGCAATTTATTATTTAAATGATGAAGCAAGAAGATATAAATTAAATGGTGGTGAAGGAATTTTAGATACTACAAAAGTAGTAGCGAAGATTAAAGATACCAATACTTTAGATAAGAGAATTACTATTGAATTAGGAGTAACTGGTGAGAATAATAAAATATTAGGTTATGAAATTATCAGAAATGGTGAATCAATTGCATTTGTTACTGGTGATAAAACAGAATTTACAGATAATATTGGTTCAATGAATAATAGAGCATTTACTTATAAGGTTGTAGCTTATGATAAATTATTAAATAAAACGGCGGAAGTTATTTTACCAGAAGTTAAAATTGAACATGATGGTAGTGTTAAAAAAGATAATTTTACTGTTGAATCGAACTTTAAAGGTACTGATGAAATAGTAGATTATGAAGATGATAAATTAGATTACAAGAATTTAAGTGTAAATAATTTAATTGATGGTGATTTAAATAAAGGGTTTAATGGTGTTGAAAGAATTAAGAACTTAGTAAGCAATAATGGTAATTTAAATATGGCTACAGATAATGAAAATGCTTATATAATTATTAATTTGAATACTAGAATGTCATTAAGTGGTATTAAATATACAGCTTTAGTTGATGAAGATGGTAGTTTAAATGCTAATACAATTAAGAAATATAAAATTAGTGTTAGTAGTGATAAAGTTAATTGGACTGAAGCAAGAGTTGGTGAGTTTGTATTAAATGATGATAATTCTGCAACGGTATACTTTATGAAACAAGGTACTGATAGTCAAAGTCAAATTTGGACGTATCATGATGTATCTTATGTAAAGATTGAAGCTGATGGTAATAAGACAGGTATTTCGGGAGCTGAAATAGATATTATTGCGCCACCAGGAGATAATATTAATTTTACAATGTTAGATGATAATAGTGCATCAATTGGGAAATTAGCAGAAGATTATTGTTATTTAACTGATGGTTGTGAAAATAAACCTGATGGTATTATTAAAGCTGGTTCAGTTATAATTGAAGGAACTTATGCCGGTAGTCCAGCGTTAAATGTTTTAAAAATTGCTGATGCTTTTGATGAAGAAAAATATTATGGTGGTTATCAATTAATTTTTGCTGAAGTTAATTCTGATTTAACAGTTTATGAAGTATCAAAAGGTACTTGGTTATATGTTATGGATGAAACAGAATATGAAAGAATGGTTGCAGAAAGTGCAAATATTAGAGCTAATCTTTATCGGGTAACTGACGCTAATACTCATGAAGGTGAAAGATTAACAAGTAATTCGAAGGCAGTAAGTGGCTTAAAACATTATAGTGAATTAGGTAATGTAACACTTAAAAATAAAATGTAGTGAGGAGGAAGTATAATGCAAAAAATATTAAAATATTTGTTAGTTTTGACACTATTTATACTTTTTCCTTTAACTTCTTCGAAAGCATTAACTAAGATAGTTTTGAATGAAACTAGTAATGGTGTAATTAATGTTAAAGGACATTTTGAAGAGGGTTTTGTTGGTGGAATTGATTTAGTTTTAAATTTATCAGAAAATGTTGAAGTAATGGGATTTGATTTTAATACTAATTATGGAAGTTATACAACAAAAAGTGAATTTAATAAAGAAAATCATACTTTAACATTAAGAGTTGTTTCTGGTGGTATTGGAGCTAAACATAATTTATTAAATGAAAAGAAAGAATTATCATTAGGTAGTATTAAATTAAAAACTACTTATAAAGAAAGTAGTGAATATACGATAAATTTAGGAAGTATGGCAATTATTGATAATAATTGGAGTTCTCAAGTATTAGCAAAAGATACTTATGAAATTGATGGTGAAAATACTTTTAAATATTTAGTAGAAGATATAGGAAATAATGATGATAAGCAAGATGATAATGATAAACAAGATGATGATAAGACTGATCAAGAAGATGAGAAACCTAGTGATGGTAAAGTAGATAATACAGAGAGCAATACACCAAGTATTGATGAAGGAAATTCTAATCAACAAGATAGTGATAATGATACTACAAATGATAATACAGATAATAACGTAAATAATAGTAGTAGTGATCAACAAAATAATTCAACAAATAAGAAACCAACTACTAATGGCAGTAATAATAATGATAATAGTGAAAATAGCAATAATAATGAAAATAATAATGGTAGTGTAAATAATAACACGGGAAGCAATAATAATGGTAGTAGTAATGAAGAAAAAACAGATAATTCTTATAGTAGTATTATCGTATTTATAGTTATTTTAGCAGTTGTTGTTATTGGATGTGCAATTTATTTAGTTATTAGGAAAAGAAAAAAATTAAAAGAAGAATGGTTATAAAAAATTATAATCTATTGAGAGAGAGAAATTGTTCTTTCTCTTTTTTTGGGGCTAATTTATAAATATCGCCAAAGTTTATTTATAAAATTGAGTATGTTATAATAATAGTAATAAAAAGGAGTGATTTATCTATGAAATGTATACTTATGAATAAGAATAAAGAAGTATTGATTGTGGAATATAATGAAACTTCAAAGTTCTTTGATTACATATATGAAGTTAAAGATATTGATTATGCTCCATATATTTTGAAAAGCTTTTATATAGAAAATGATATCAATGATAATCTTTTTAGAACTAATTTAAGTGAATGGTTTAAAGGTAGAGGTATTCCTTCATGGCGTGATAAATTGGATATATTATTACATAGACTAAATATAACTGCGCCTTATGAACTTTTAGACAAAGCTTTGGGATTATCTTTGTCAGATCAATATTGGTTAAAACCTTATGATAGTAATATTTTATATGATGATATTAATTTTTTTGATAATGATTTTGATTATGCTGAGTTTATGGAAGCCTCTTTGTCGACTAATGGTAGTCAAATAACAAAAGAAGCTTCATTAAAAACTCCTAATAATACAACAGATGGAATGCTTAAAAAAGCTTGGATTATCGATAATGGGACAAGATATTTGTTAAAAGGCGGTTATAAAAACGAAACTTTACAACCTTTTAATGAGGTTTTAGCAAGTGAAATATGTAAAAGATTAGGATTTAATCATGTGGAATATACAATAGATACATATAAAGATATAGTGGTATCTAAATGTCCTTGTTTTATAACTAAGGATACAGAACTTATTACGTGCTATCAAATTAAAAATGAGATGAAACGACATGATAATTTAGAAGATTATGAAGAATATATTAAAAAATTAGAAGATTATAATATAAAAAATGCTAGAGAAAAGCTTGAAAATATGTATATTTTAGATTATATAATTATGAATGAAGACAGGCATTTAAATAATTTTGGTATTATAAGAGATGTTAATACTTTAGAATGGATTGATGTAGCTCCGATATTTGATAATGGTCAGAGTTTAAATCTAGAGTATTATGATGAAGAAGAGATACATATTTCTGGAAATGGAAGATTGTTCTATGAAGTAAAATCTTTTGATGAAATAATAAAAGTAGTTAAAAATATAAAAAGAATCGAGATAAGTAAATTAGATGGAATAGTAGAATGGTTTGATGATTTATTACATCAATATCAATATTTAACTGGATATTCTGATAGTCGAATTAATAAATTATGTATTTTGCTAAATAGTCAAATTAATAAATTAAAAGAATTGATTTTAAATTAAAATAGGGATAAACGTTAAAATAAAATTTTTTCTTTAAATAATTGGTAGAATATGGTATTATAGTATCTAAAAGAGGAAGAAATGGAAGTATATGAAAATTTAACTAAGCAAATAAATGAAACAAGATATTTGAATGCTGAAAATTCTTGGCGTTATAGATCAATAATGCGTTGTTTTTATTTGCATTATGAAAAACTTGAATATTGGTTATATAAAGAAGATATATATAATGAGTTAAAAGTAAATGAATTGTTTAATGATTATACAATAGAAGAATGTGAAAGAGATTTAGAAACACTTGTTGAATGGTATAATTTATTAAAGATGCAAGATACCAAGAATGCTACTTCAATTGAAGAATTTAAAAATAAAAAATTTAGATATCAAATGACAGAATATGCAATTGAAATTGAGAGATTGTTGATAAATTTAGAAGAAATGGAAGTCAAAACAGCATCCTTAGAGCCTAAATTATTTGATAAATTACGTTTAAGCATTATGAAAATGGAGAATGTTAATGATTTAAGTGATGAAGAAATTAATGATATTTGGAATGATTTAAATGAAGATTTTAATAGATTAAATGAAAATTATCAGGATTTTTTGAAAAAATTTAATGAACCTAAGTCTGATGAATTATTACAAAATGTTTTATTTTTACAGTTTAAATCTGAGATTATTAAATATTTAAAAGAATTTATTATTGGTTATCAAAAAAATGTATATATTATAAAAAATAGTATTGAAAAGATAACTAATGAAAAAATTGATATATTGTTAAGTAAATTAAACAATTATTATAAAAAAAATCCAATGTTAAATTCAAAATTTAATTTTGAAAAATTTAGAGAAATAAATTTTGGCAAAATAAATAGCATTTTTAAATGGTTTACTGGTAGTTTTAATTCTGTGAGTGAAGGTGATAAACTTATGGAAACGACTAATAATATTATAGTAAAAATAACTAAATATGCTAATTCTTTGCTAGAGTTACATGGCAATATGACAAGTCGACGAGAAGAATATAAGCATTTATGTAAATTGTTTGATAAGTTAGATAATATCGATGAAGCTCATAAATATGCAGCAGTAATTTTTGGGGTTGCTAATGTTAGACATTTTGTTGGTAATTCAAATATAAATACTGAAGTTATTGTTAATACTTATGATGTACCTCCGATTGAAATATCATTGTCTTCGAGGACAAAAACTAAAAAAGAAAAACCTTTGATAACAGCAATTGTTGATAAAAGTGAAGAAAAAAGAAAAATATTAGAAGAATATCGATTGAAACAAGAAGAAAATCGGCAAATATTAAAAGGTTTGGTTAAAAATAAACAAATAGTTTTAGAAAAAGAGATTTGGTTATCAAAGGTAGAAAGAAGATATATTCAAAAGTTATTAGGGTCATCATCAACTAAAAAAGAAACAGAATTTGGAATGAATTATAAAATTAAAAAAGGAAATGGTAAGTGTCAAATTACTTCACCAGATGGAACATTTTTAATGGATAGTTTAATAATTGAATTTGAAGGTGATTTATAATGGATATACATACAAAAGAATTAGAATATTTGCTTAATAATTTTTGGTGTCTTAAAAATCAAACTCCAACTCTTTATTTTAATATAAAAAATAATTTGGATTATTATAAAAATTTTATTCAGACAAAATTAGGAAGTAGATTAATTGTAAATGATCGATTTATAAAATTAGAAAAAATACCAAGTGTACCAAAGTCTTATATGGGAATAAATAATTTTACTGATAAATTGGAGTATGTTATTTTATTTATTATTTTATTATTTTTAGAAGATAAACCTAAGTTAGAGCAATTTATTTTATCTAATTTGATAGATTATATAAGTAATGTAGCAACGACTTTAAAATTAGATACAATTCCTAATTGGAATATTTTACATCATCGAAAATGTTTAGTGAATGTTATTAATTATTTAAAAGATATGGGTCTAATTAAGATAGTGGAGGAAAAAAAATTATTTACAGAAGATACTTCGGCTGAAGGATTATATGAAACAACTGGATTATCTAATTATTTTGTGAGAGAATTTAAAAATAATATTTTAGAATATCAGACAATAAATGATTATATCAATGATGAATTTGTTAATCAAAATGAAAATATTGGTGATGTTAGGAGATATAAAGTTTATAGACATTTATTATTTTCTTTAGTAGTTTATACTGAAGATTTAACGGAATTTGAAATTGATTATTTAAGAAAGTTTAGAGGAGTAATTAAAGACGAACTTAGTAAGTATATTGATGCTGAATTGGAGCTTACTAAAAATATGGTACTATTATTATACCCAACTCTTAGTAGAGAAAAATATGATTTTCCTAATAATAAGGCTATTTCAGATATTGTTTTGATGGTAAATTATAAAATATTAGATAAAATTAATGAGGGAATTTTAAAAATAAATGATAAGGAAGTATTGTTTTTAACTAAAGAAGAATTAATGAGAATTATAAAGGAAGTTAGAAATGAAAATTTAGACTACTTTAGTAAAAATTATCGAGAAATTACCCAGGATGTTTTTATAAAGGAAGTTATAAATTATATGTCAGAATATTCTTTTTTAAGTACTTATGAAACTGGTTATAAAATTTTGCCGATGGTATCTAAGTTAGTAGGTTATATTCCGAAAGAAGAAAATGCCCAATTAGATTTGTTTGGAGGTAGTATAGATGGATAGATTTAAAATCACGAAAATTGGCTTGTTGAATTTTTGGTTATATGATGAAGAAGAATATGATTTTTATGGTGGTAAACTTATTTTAAGAGGTACTAATGGAAGTGGTAAGTCTGTTACGATGCAGTCATTTATTCCTCTTATTTTAGACGGTAATAAATCTCCTGATCGGTTAGATCCCTTTGGTTCAAAAGAAAGAAAAATTGAAGATTATATTATTGGCGATTCAGAATCAATTCAAAAAGAAGAATCAACTGCTTATCTTTATATGGAAACTTATAATGAAGAAATGAAACAGTATATAACTATTGGACTAGGGTTTAGAGGTAGAAAAGGAAGAGGAGTTGATTCTTGGGGATTTTGTTTAAAAGATGGGAAAAGAGTGAATAAAGATTTTTATTTATATAAAGATCCAGTTAACAAGATTCCTCTTACAAAAAACGAATTAAAATCACGACTTGGAACAATAAATGAATTTACTGATAGTACTAAAGATTATAAAGAAATGGTTAATAGATTATTGTTCGGATTTGCTAATTTAGATACTTATGATGAATTTATTAAGTTATTGTTACAATTAAGAAGTAATAAATTATCGAAAGATTATAAACCAACTAATTTAATTGATGTTTTAAATAAAGTATTACAACCTCTTACTGAAGAAGAATTAAGACCTTTATCTGAGGCCATTTCTGAAATGAATAAAACTAAGGAACAAATTGAAATTTTAGAAAAAAATAATAAAACTTTAAAAGATTTTATGAAGATTTTTCAAAATTACAATGCAGTTCATTTATATACAAAAGCTAAAAATTATAAGAATGTAGTAGATAATTATAATAAATTTATTAAAAATTTAAAAGATATCGAAAAAAATATTAATGATATAAAAAGTAGCTTAGATGATAATAACAAAAGATTAGAAGAAGTTTTAAAAAGTATTGAAATAAATAGTGAAATGAAACAACAGTATGATAATAGTGATTTAAAACAAAAAATTGAATCATTGGCAAAAATTAAGGAAAATATTGAAATTTTAAAAAATAAGATTACAGATTTAAGTAAAATAATAAATGCTAACGAAGCAGAAAAAATTAAAATAAGTAAAAATATTGCTAATTTAGAAGATGATATATATAAATTAAAAAATGAGTTAGAAGAATTACAAATAGATTTAAAAACTTTAGCTAATGATAGTTATTTTCAAGAGTTTAAAAATTATAATTTAGATATTGATAATAATGATGATGATAGTGTTATTAAGGGAATTTTTATGGCATTACATAAATATAAAGATAAAGTAAGCCAAATATTAGAACTATTAAATAATGAAGAGAAAATATTGAATGATAGTGAAGAAACAAGAATAGATTTTGAAAAACTTAATAATACTTATCAAAAATTAGAAGAAGATTTAAAAGCTAACGAAAATAATTTAAAAGAAAGTATTATGAGTTGGGAAGAAGATTTTATTAATAAAGTAAATAATAATGAAGTCTTAAAATTAAATGATACTTATAGAAAACAAATTTTTGAGCTTATGAATGATTATACAAAAGAAAATTTTGATATAGTTAAAAATTTATATAATGATTATGCAAGAGATTTAATTAATAACTTTTTAAGCGATAATTTAAGTTTAGAAAATAAATTAAATGTTAAAAACCAAGAAAAAAGTAATTTAGAACATGAATATAAAACTATTGAATTACAAGATGATGTAGAAATACCTTCTCTAAATAGTGAAACAGAAGAAATATTAAAGAATAATAATATTAAAAGTGTTCCTTTATATAAATGTATTGAATATAAAAGTAGTGTTAATGATAAAACAAAAAATAATTTAGAATCTGCTTTGCTAGATTTAAATATTTTAAATGCTAAAATAATTGATGAAAAAGACATTTCAAAATTAGAAAAATTAGGAGTACAAGTTCTTTATTTAACAAAATCTACTAAGAAAAGTGATAATTTACTTAAATATTTTGATATTAGGATTGATAAAAATATAGGTATTTCAGAAAGCTATGTTAAAGAAATTTTAGAATCAATAAGTATTAATGCTAATGATATTGTTTCAATATCGGAAAATGGAAAAGCTAGGATGGATATTTTAAATTCATTAGCAAGTAAAGATTATAAGCAAAGTTTTATTGGTTATTTAAAGAGATTAGAGATAAAAAAATTAAAATTGAGAGATTTAGAAGATAAAATAGAAGTAGTTAATACGGAAATAAATAATATAACTAATATTATTAATAATAATAACAGTAAAATAGATGTCATTAAATTAGAAATGAAAAATTTACCAGATAATAAATTGATAAATGATATATTGGATAATATGTTTGAAATAAAGAGTTCTTTAAAATGGGTAGATGTAAAGCAAAAAGAATTAGAAGAAAAATTAATTGTTTATAATAATAAATTAAATGAAATAAAAGCAGAATTATTGGATAAGAAAAAAGATATGTTAATTCCTCTTAATAAAGAAAGTTATAAAGAAACTTTAACTGTTTTGGGTAGTATAAATGAAATGTTACAAAATTTCAAGAATTTAAAGAATATTTATGTAAGTAAGAAAGAAATAAAGTTTAGTTATCAAGAAAGATTAGAGGATATTATAAATAATATTGAGTATCAGTTAGCTTCAAAAAATGAAAAAATAGTTGAATTAGAAATAAATGAAGAAAATGAGAAAAATATTACTGAACTTTTAGAAACAAAAGAATTTCAAGAACAAAAAGAAAAATTGCTTAATATTGAAAATGATTTACGTAATTTAAATAAAGAAAAAGATGAACTTTTAAAAATTATTGCAACTTTAGATCGAGATATTGAATATAAAAATAGAGATTATGAAGAGTTACAGAAAAATAAAGAAGCGTTGTCAAAAGAATTAGAAATTTATAAAGAAATATTTTTAAGAGAATATAAGCTTCATTATGTTTACAATATTGAATCAAATGATACAATTAGTTTAGTAAAAATGGTAATTAATGAAGATAATAATCGCAAAGATAAGAATTTAATGGACGTGGAAAAAGATTTTTATAAAGCATTTAACTTTTATTCTTTGGAATTAAATGATTATTCTTTAAGAATAGTAGATTTATTTAATGATTATGAAGAAGATGATGAGCATTTAAGAGAATTATATATTAATAATAAAAGAATTGATGTAATTGCCTTATATCAAGGACGAAAAGTTAATGTTATTGATTTAGCTCAAAGTTTAGAAAATGATATTTTAGAAAATAAGGATTTAATTAGTAAACAAGATAGACACTTATTTGAAGATATTTTGCTTAATACGGTTGGTGAAAAAATTAGAAATAAAATTAATTCTTCAAATGAATGGGTAAAAAAGATTAATAATATTATGAAAACTATGCAAGAAAATAGTGCTTTAAGATTTAAATTAGTTTGGAAAAGTAATACAGTTTCTAATGAAGGAGAGATTGATACAAAAGAATTGGTTAGAATTTTACAAATGGATCCTTTAATGTTAAAAGATAATGATCGTGAAGAATTAACCAATCATTTTCGAACTAAAATAAAAAAAGCTGAGGAATTATATGCTGATTCTTTTGTGTCTTTTGCTAAGATTATTGAAGAAGTGTTAGATTATCGTTCTTGGTTTACTTTTCAATTATTTTATGAGCGTAAAGGTGAAGAATTTAAAGAATTAACTGATAAAACTTTTGCAAAATTTAGTGGAGGTGAAAGAGCTAAAAGTATGTATATTCCGCTTTTTGCTAGTGTATATGCTAAACTTAATTTAGCTCGTAGTAATGCTTTGAGAATAATTGCTCTTGATGAAGCTTTTGCCGGAGTTGATGAAGATAATATTAGAGAAATGTTTGGTATTTTGAACTATTTGGATATTGATTTTATTATTAATTCGCAAGTACTATGGGGAGATTATGATACAATTAATGATTTATCTATTTGTGAGTTAATAAGACCGCAAAATTCTTCGGTGGTAACTGTTGAGAGATATAGATGGAATGGTAAATATAAAGAACTTATTAATAATAGAAAAGAATATAATGAGGAATTAGAAAATGCATGATTATACAATTTTTTTTAAAAATCAAGGTGGATTTGAAAGAGTTGTTAAAGAATTAAATAAAAAATATCAGTCTTTAGGTTCTTTTGGTGGTATAATAAAATTAAAAGATATAAATGATATTGAAGCTAAGAGTTTGTCAAAATTTTTGGGTTATTCATTAAATGTTCATGATGATGTTAATATTTCAATTAAAAATTTTTTAAAAATTATGAATAATTCAAGGTTTAGCGATTTTGATATTAATACTTTAGTAGAAGAATTTTTAGAAATTAAATTAGTTAGTAATAAAGAAAATAAAATAAATAAAAAAATGGAAGAAGAAAATTTTTATAATGAATTTATTGAAAAAAGTACTTTTGGTAATAAATGGTTAAAAGAGGCAATTGAAACTAAAAATAATCTTTATAATTTAATTCATAAAAGATATTTACAAAATAAATTAAAGTTGCATAATGAATTAGAAAATATAATTAATTTGATTAGTAATTTACCTAAGAAAAAAGAATTATTATCAGTTTATGCAGCGAAGTATACAGGAGATCCCCATTATTTGGATTTGGATTCTTCGCATTGCCTTTTGTTCCTTTATGCACTGGCTTATTTAAGAAAATGTGATTATCCAAAGTCAAGGAAGGATAAAATAGATTTATTGAGTGAATATAATATTGAAATAGATAATTTATCAAATTTTGTTATAACATATAATTTAATTACTGATAAAGAATATTTAAATGCATTCGCCAAAAATAGAGAATCTTTGATTTTAAACATGCAAAATATTTTAAATGTTGGTAAGTTTGATAGTAGAGATAAAATGGTATTTGTTTTTGAAAATCCTTCAATTTTAAATGAAATAATGGTTAATGAATTAAATGTTTGTGTTATAGTTACAAATGGCTTTATTAATTATGGCGTATATTTGATTTTAGAAAAATTAATAGAAAGTGGTAATAAGTTATTTTATAATGGTGATTTTGATCCCGAAGGATTAATCATTGCTAGTAATTTAAAAGAAAAATTTGCTGATAAGATAGACTTTATTAATTATTCAATGGATGATTATTTTAATTGTTTATCTAATTCAGAAATAAGTAGTAAAAGGTTAAATAAGTTAAAAAATGTAAATGATAAGGAACTTCAAGTAGTTAAAGAATTGTTATTTACTAGAAAATTAGCTGGTTATCAAGAAAATAATAAAGAAAGAATTATCGCTAGTATTCGAAAAAAATTAGATAATTAATTGGATTTAGGAAAATTTTTAAAAGAATACTATTAACATAAGTTGATAATCTAATTAAAATTTATTAATAAATGATTTTGTTATTGAAGATTACCAACAAATACCTATAATTGATGAAATAAAATTAAAATTTATTTGTATAAATGTAGGAGGGTGGCAAGATAAGCTTTTGAAATTGTTTAAAAAATTTAAACTTATTAAATGATATTTGAAAAATAAAAAGATTCAGCATATAACTGAGTCTTTTGCAAATTCTTTAATAGTATTTTCAATATCAGATATATATCGCCTGTAGCCAAAATGGCATTATATTCTCTAGTAAGTATAAAATTAATAATATTGTATTGAAGATAGTTTGTGAGTTTTTCTTGAGATTTTGAAAATTTCGTTGGTTTCTTCTGAATTAAATTGAATTTTTTGTATTATAAATTTAATGCTGTTTGCACAATGAAAACCGTGCGATTTGCACAACAAAAAATATGCTGTTTGCACAATGAATGTTGAAAAAATAATAGTTTTATGATATATTATTTTTGGAAAGGCGGAATAGAAATGTCTTTAACGAAAGAAAATTATACAAAAAGATTAGTTGATGACGAAATAGATGAATTATTAAATTTATTTGGAGCAATAAGTATTGAAGGTCCTAAATATTGTGGTAAAACATGGACAGCTTTAAATCATGCTAATTCATATGTTTTATTAACTAAATCGGATAATCCTAATTCTGATTATCAAAAAGCCTTAATAAATAGGGAACTAATTTATACAAGTCATTATCCTGAATTAATAGATGAATGGCAATCTATTGAACAAATATGGGATGATGTAAGAACTAAGTGTGATGAAGATGGAAAAAGTGGTAAATTTATATTAACTGGTTCTTTAGTGCCAGCTAAACCTGAAAATATCTTTCATTCTGGGGCAGGAAGAATTTATAAATTAAATATGTATACTATGTCTTTGTTTGAATCAAATGATTCAGAAGGATTGGTTTCTCTTTTAGATTTATTTAATAATAAAAAAATTGCTGTTAATTTAAAAAATAAACCAACTATTGAAATGCTTGCTGATTTAATTATAAGAGGTGGATGGCCAGCTAGTTTAAAATATGATAAAAAAAATTATTATAGATTACCAGAAAGTTATATAAATGATGTTCTTGATCATGATATTAATTATGATGGGGTAATAAGAGATAAAGAAAAAATGAGAATGTTATTAAGATCACTAGCAAGAAATGAATCGACAATAGTAACTAATAAAAAACTAATAAATGATATAGATTATTATACAACTGAGGAAGATTATAAAGTAAGTAGAAATACAGTATTAGATTACTTAAATGTATTAAAAAATATTCATTTACTTCAAGATCAATTACCATATTCTGAAAAGATTCGTTCTAGTGTTAGAGTAGGAAAAGCTGTTAAAAGACATTTTGTTGATCCTTCTCTTGCATGTGCTGTTTTAGGATTAAAACAAGAACAATTAATAAATGATTTAGAATTATTTGGTTTTATGTTTGAATCGTTAGTTATAAGAGATTTAAGAATATATATTGAATATTTAGGTGGTCGTATTTATCATTTTCATGATAATAATACAAAAGAAGAAGTGGATGCTATTGTTGAATTAAGAGATGGTAGTTATGGTGCTATAGAAGTAAAATTAGGAGTTGGCAAAATTGATGAAGCTTCAAATAATTTGTTAAAGTTTTCAAAAAGCTGTGAGATACAGCCTAATTTTTTATGTGTAGTAAGTGGAATGATTGATTATGCATATCAACGAAACGATGGAGTATATGTAATTCCTATAACTGCTTTAAAGCCGTAATAATTAGTAAATTAGATTTTTAATGGAGTGGTTATGAAAGAAAATTTATTAAGAATATTTGCAACATTGTATCGTAATAATTATCCAGAATATATTCATTTATCAGATATATATGAAGAAATGAAAATTATTACAAATAAAAAGAATATTAATAATGGTGCATCAATTAGAGCAAAACTTGAAATAAATTGTAAAGGTTCTGATGCTTTTAATAATAAAGAGGAATTGTTTATGTTAAAAGAAAAAGGATCAGAATTATGGAAATCTTGTTTTTACGAAAAACTTTTAGCAATTATTAAGGGTTTTGTTTGTAAAAAAGATTATAGATATTAAATAATTAGTATAAAAAGTAATAAATAATCATCTTTTTCATAAGAATATTTTAGTAATATGGAGTGATTATTTGAAAAAGTATATTTCGATAGAGGAATACTGCCAAAAAGAATTGAATGTTAAAAATAGTAAAAATAGTAAAAATAAATCAATAATAATAAATATAATAATATTAATATTTTCAAGTATATTTTTTATTTCAATATATACATTATTTAATTGGGGTGTTGATAATTTTAAAATTAGTCGAATAAATAAAGATATTAAAGAAAAAACTATTTTAATTAGTAATAATGATCCAGGAGAACTTGTTAGTCCTCCTAAAAATCATAATAGTAACTATTACTATTACGTTCAGATGCCTTTTTTACAAATTGATTTTGCTAATTTAATAGATAAAAATAGTGATACTGTTGCGTTTATTCATATAAACAATACTCTTATAAACTATCCTATTGTAAAAACAAATGATAACGATTATTATTTAAATCATTCCTTTGATAAGAAAAAGAATAAAGCTGGATGGGTTTTTATGGATTACCGTAATAGTATTGCTGATTTAAGTGATAATACAATTGTATATGGACATAGTAGATTAGATGGCACAATGTTTGGAACACTTAAAAATATTTTATTACCAGATTGGCAAAGTGATAAAGATAATTATGTTATTTTTCTTTCGACTTTAAAAGAAAATTATCTTTTTCAAATTTTTTCTATTTATACTGTTGATGTTGAAGATTATTATATTGTAACAGATTTTAATGATAATAGTGAAAAGCAGAAATGGCTTGATACCTTGAAACAAAGGAATACAGTTGCAGTTAATACAGAAGTAGATGTTAAGGATAAAGTGCTTACGTTATCAACTTGTTATGATAATTCTGGTAAAAGATTAGTTGTGCATGCTAAATTAATTAAGAAACAGCAAAATATATAATAATATTTTTGGGGATGTAAACATATAAATTTATTAAGAGGAAAGGAGTAAAAATTATTTTAAATGATGTGGTGTTGTAGAGTTATGAAAAATTTTTGTTGGGGGATCTTGTTAGTATCTTTAATGTTTATGTTTAATATGTCTGTTAATGCATTAACTACATGGAAATATGAAGATTGGCAAGCTGGTGAAAATTATGGTTCTAAAGTTCAAAAATCATCTAATGTAACTAATCTTAAAGGTGAAGAAGTTGAACAAGATGGAATGAAAAGAGGGCCATTTAATAAAGCTAGTAAAGCAAAATTAAGTGATGGAATTAATGAAGAAGTTTATATAGGACTTAATTTAGCTGATTATGGTAATGATGAATTATTTGAAATGTCGGTGGCAGTTAATAAAAAAGAAGATAATAAAGAGGAAGAAGAATATTTAACTGAAGCAGTTGTTATGACCCAAAAGTCAGGTGATAAATTTGTTTTGACAGCGGGTTGGTATAAAAATGGAGCACCAATTGCTACAATAGATGCTGATGGAGTTTATACTTATAAGTGGGAATTAAAAAAAGAAAATAATAAAATTAAAGTAAAATTTACAGTATTAGATTATGGAAAAGTATTAGGAACAACTGATTTTGTGGAACTTAGTATTGATGCCTCTAAAGCTACTAGTTTTAGATATTTATGGGCTTGTAATATAAAAGCTAATTATGGTGTAGATATATATACTACTTTACCACCTAAAGAAACTGAAAATCCGAAAACGGCAGATATAAATGTTGGTTTATATTTAGGATTAGCAGCCGTAAGTGGGTTAGGATTTGTTTATGTAAAGAAATATATTTTTTAATTTATAACTTTTATGGTTTATAGTTAGTGCCCTTAGCGATGTTGTTAAGGGTTTTAAAATGGGTGTAGAAATATTTAAATTTATAACTTGTAATTGATGATTTATAATGGGGGAAAGAGTGATTAATAAGGTAGTAATTGATGCTGAATATTAAAAAAATAAGCTTGGGACTAGTTGTAATGGTAGTTAAGTTATTTTAGTGGCTAATCACATTAATGTTGGAGATGCGCAAGCAGATTTTTTGATTATGTATAATCATTCATAAGCTATAATGAAATTACTTAAATGATTTTTAAACTTTACTAAAGATATTTAAAAAAAGAACTTAGCAAGTTACTGAGTTCTTTTCAAATTCTTGAATAATATTATTAATGTCAGATATAGGAATTCGGGTATTGGGATTTTCTTTTAGGGCTTTACAAGCATTGATCGCTTCTTTATTAGTGATTATATCTTTATTTTTCATTAACATTATTATTTTTAAAGTTCTAATTACTTCTATGCCATTTGTTTCGCAATAATCTTTAAGTTTTTTATCACCAGTAGCTAAAATGGCATTATTATTTCTCGCAATTATAAAGTTAATAATATCGTATGGTGATAATCCATGAGTTTCTTTTGCTATTTTAATAATTTCAGCGATTTCCTCTGAAGTAGCATTAATAGTTTTAAATTTTCTAATTATATTAACATTTCCAGTATTAGAATTTATTTCATCTCGTTTAACCATATCACTTATATAAACATTATCCAGTTCAATAAATTTATCTAAAACATTTGCATTATTTAGGTCTGTTATTATATTAGTATCTGTAATTATTATCTTCTTCGTTATATTCATTTATTGTTATTCCTAGTAATTCACATGCTTTATTTAAAGATATGATATTATCCACTTCTAATTTATGAACAAGTCGTTTAAATTGATATGATTTTTCTGGTTCAATAGGATCTGGCTCATGTTTTTTGTACCCTTTCGAACTAAATGAAATGTTAATTTTTTTATATAGATATTCTGATATAATATTTAACTCTTTTAATCTGTAGATAGTAGCGGCCATACTAACTTTATATTCTTTTTTAAAAGCCCTTAACTCATAGAAGCTTATATTATTTCTAGATATACCAAATTCTTTAATTACTGCATCTTTTGGCATTAATAGATTGCTTGCAAACTTATTACACATTTTTTCTTCGTTTAAGTTTTGATCTTTTATATTTAAAACTAAATGTCCTAATTCATGAGCAATAGTAAATCTTTGTCTTTCACCATCACTATTATTTAGTAAAACTATTAATGGTATATCATTAACAACTTCGCTAAGTCCATCAAAGTCAGAAAATTTGTCATTTGAATTATCTATTTCAATAATTAATATTCCTATATTTTCTAATATATTTATTAAATCTGAAATAGGTTGATTTATTGATAATTTGTAATTTTTTCTAAATTCTTCAGCAGCAAATTCAGCATCAACTTCGTTATTACATGAATATTTTTTAATTTTGTTGTTACAAGTTTTTATTTCATTTAATTCTATTACTTCAAGATAATCAGCAACTTTATTTTGGATAATTTCTTTTAATAACTCAAGATTTTCACCTTGAAGTCGTTGCCTTTTTCTAAATGTACTAAATTTCATCTCTGGTGCATTATAGGTTTTTAATAAATCTAGTACTTTAACATTATAGGCATTGGCAAATTCAATAAGTTTTTGTGAATCAGGATGTATTTCACCTTTTTCGTATTTTAAAACAGCAGGAGCGGACATATTTAACATTAAACCTGCTTCTTTTAATGATAAGTTTTTTAATAGTCTAATTCTTTTTAAATTTTTTCCAACTTCTTCCATTTATTCCATCTCTTTTCTAGTTAATATTTTATCACTAAAAAGCAGAAATGTAAACTAAATATATTGATTTCTATTAAATTATATGGTATTATTTGAATGTGAAGGTACAAAAAAACAGTTTGTTGCAGCAAACTGTACCTTCCCATAAAGCAAATGAGAATGTTGAAGCTATAAATAACTTCTATAAATATCTTATCATTAATTTAAAACAAATACAACGATAATTTAGAAGTTTACATTAGTTAGCAATATTCTCAAATTAGAAAGGAGGATATTTTGATGGCAAACTATATTAGAACTTCTAAAAAAGTTGCAAAAAATGCTAGTAAACAATTAAGAAGTAAAAGAACAACTAAAGCAGAAAAAAGTGTTGCTGGCAGTGCTCTGAGAAATAGGAGTAAATAATGATAAAAAAAAGAACAAAATTTTTATTTGATTTAATTGTATTATCTACTCTGCTTATTCATACTTTTGGTTTAAAATATACATTAAATTTATTTTTCGAAATGTTAGTCTGAAAAGAAAAAAACAAAATTTATTTTAAAAATAGTTAAAAAAGGGCAGACTTCCCCTTACCCCAAAGAAA
>CANQTA010000001.1 GCA_947626655.1 uncultured Bacilli bacterium | reverse complement strand
ACACCGTCCTATTATAAGAATACATGATTTTTTTTACTATAAAAAGTAATTGTACCATAATTTTACATTATTTTTTTATGCGATTGCCATAAATTTTGGATGAGTAGTTTGACATAGATATAATTTTGTGATATATTATCTATGCAAGGAAAAAATGTTAAATCATTTTTGCAAGGGGTCTATTTTAGGATAGAGCCCTATTTTTCTGCAATAAATTCTTAGTTTTGTATGTTTTATAGCAATCTTATTCATCCCGAATGAGATTGTGGCACAAGTCGCTATACGCGAGCATGAGAACAAATAGTCCGTAAAGGAGTTCTATTTATGAAGAGCTACTAAATTATTTAGAAACAAAAAGCGTTACTATTAATAAAAGAAAACTTGCTTTAAAAAGATTAGAAAAGTATTCTTATTATTCCATTATTAATAGCTACAAATATAATTTTAAGGACTCTAATAATAATTATTTACCTAATGTCACTTTTGAGGAAATATTTGCTTTATACGAATTTGATAAAAATATAAGAGTTATATTTTTAAAGTATACTTTAGAATTTGAATTAAAAATAAGAGATGTGATGGGAAATATCATCGCTAAGAATTATGGGATTCAAGATTATCTTGCTAAAAATTTTTGCAACTAATTTAAGAAGACGAAAAATATGATAAATGTTTTTTAAATTCCATCTAAATAAGTTATGATAATAATATCTTAGTTTTTATAGAGAAAATTATAAATAAAAAAATAATACTGAAGACTAGTGATTGCTTCTTTAATTTGTTATAATACATTACCAATAAGGAGGCTTTTATGGCATTTAATACATTAGAATATTTAAAAGATGGCAAAGTTGACTTTGTTTTTCGCTGTACACCATACGATTATGAACATTTAATTGAAATTGTTAGAAAGTCTCCAAATAGATTAGAAATAATAAAGGGATTTTTACCTAAATTAAAAGAAAAATTACCATTATTTTGTTTTTCGATAATATATGATATTCCAGAATTTATGGCTGAATCTTATGAGTTATTAGATATTAAAAACGTAACCCCTGAAATGCTGAATAATCTTTTACATAATTCTCCTTTAGGTCTAAAAGTATTATATGAATATTTTGATACACTATTAATTCATAATGGGAATACAAAGTATTTTGATTACATTGTTAAATATGCTTTTAATAGTAATAATAAAGAAATAATTTATAAATTATCGAGATATAAAGATCTTCATATTCGCTATTTATTTATGAATTATCTAATTAAAAATTATCCAGAAATGATAGATACAGTATATGATGATATTACCAAATATACTACATCAGTTACTTATGAACAATATGAACAATTAACATTTTTGCCAAAACTAATGAATCCAGATGACATATCTAAATTAGCAGTTTTATTACTCACAAATAATCGCGAAAAAGATTATCGAAAATTAAAAGAATTTATTATTAAAGATTATAAGTATAATTATTTAGCTTCTATGTTATTAACAAATGATATAATTATTGACCCTGATACAAGTAGGTTATTAATTGATCCAAATAAAGAAAAAAAAGAAAAGACTTTCAGGGAAGATGCTGATATTTTATTTAAGACATCAGCTAATTATCGTTTTTCATTATATTTAAGGCATAAAGAAATGATAAGTCAAGAATTATTAGATAATTTTGCTAATAGATTAAAGTATTTTTTAGATAATCCAAGCCAAGATACACAAAAATCTAGTATTTTTGGGACTCCAGAAGAAAATAATTTAGAATCAATATATTTATATGGTTTAGGAGATTTATTAGAAGAGTGGGTCGAAAAATACATGGATTTAAGTCAAAGCAAAGAATACGGTTTTGTTGGTAATGGTTCAACTTGTAGTTGTTACAGAATTGGTGATTACGTTATTAAACTTGTAAAAACAAAGTGGTCTTATGAAGATGTCATTTGTCCTAATCTTTATCTAATTGTTAAGGATTATGAAGAAATATATTTAAGGAATAAAGAGGGGATAGTTAAAGGTGGTTTAGAAGTTCAAAAGTATTTAACTAGAAAAGCTATTAATATTGACCCTAAATATTTTAGATATTTTGATTTAGCCCTTGATAGATTAGGTTATAGAAGAACAGACACTTTAACTAAAGGAATATGTGGAGAAAATACTATGTTATTAGATACATATCGTGATGCCGATTGCCAAAATCCGGAAAAGGTACCTGTCTGGTTTAGAAAGTGTCCTTTAGTATTAGTTGATAGAGATAGAATATATCCTAAAGATAAAATGTATATAAAACAATTAAGAAGTGGATATTAAATAAAAAGTTAAAAAAGTGTAAAGAAAAAGATGATGAACAATACTTAGAGCAAAATAATTATTTTAATGTATCATCATATAAAAATAATTTTATTAAGTATCAGTGTGGAAAATCAATAGATAAATATATCCATTTAGATTTTGTCTACTTGAAAGATTTATCCATTATCGATTCTAAAATTAGAATTGTTTTATTTAAAATGATAATTGATATTGGCATTATTTAAAAATTAGAATATTAATTATGATACAATTCATATTAATTGGTACTCAGGAAACTTATGAAGCCCTGAGTCAATTTTTATTAGGTGATATTATTTGAAAGAAGTTTTTCTTAAGTCTTTTAATGCCTAACTATTAAAAACTAAGTTTTATTTTGTAATTATCTTTGTTCCATTTAATTAATTATTAAATACAAACTAGTCAAAATTTGTAAAATACCTTCCCATTTTTAAATTTATTGCATGGAAAAAAAGGAAATCAACATAATAAAGCATATATAAATAGTAGAGGGAGAAAAATTATGGAAAAAGATTTAAAAAAATTTATTACTGAATTTGCAAATAATTTTAGTGAATTATATGTTGAAACTTTTTTATTAAGATATCAAAGTAAGTTTGATATTAATAATTTAGAATTTGCTTTTAAAGCATGCTATGAAGAGACTATGCAAAAGATTGTCAAATACTTTTTCGATAAATTGTAACATCACAATCAAAAAAGTGTCAAGTAATTTGAACTTTACAATATATTATTGATTTCTAAAATCTTTTAATTTATAATTGAATTATAAAAAAATGTGATAAGTAATATTAAAATTCACACATATTAAAGAAGGGTAGAAAATGAAAAAAAGTAAAGGAATCATAATTAGTTTAAGTGTTTTGTTAATTGTTGGTTTTGCAACATTTATAATTTTAAAACCATATGGCAGTACTAAAAAACTCGATAAAGTTGCATTGAAAAATAGTAGTGTAAATAATTCAGGTTTATTTGCTATAATGTTAGAAACAGGCGTTGATAGTAATGAATATAAAGAGAGTACATTAGATGAAACATGGCAAGATCAAGGTTATGAATTTAATACTGAAAAATCTGGTTGTATTGATACTTTAGGCAATAAGATAAGTGGAGAAATTTTAAAGTATGATACTACAACTCATTTAGCAACAGTAGATACAAATACTACAGCTTATTGTTATTTATATTTTGATTTAAATAGTTCTGCTAATTAAAATGTAATTATCGTCAATGAAGACGTTAAAATAAATTTAAGTTTACTGGTATTGGGCTTACCCCCATTACCTTTTTTTTATAAATTTAAAAGAGGTTTTAAACCTCCCTTAATTGTTATTATAACCATTATTATTATTGCCAGTAAACCAACCAGCTCCAATAATTATAACTAATAATATGAAAAGTACAATCCAAATAGCAGCACCTAGACCATAACCACTTGTATAGCCAGCATAACCGCCACCATTATTTGCTCCATAACAAGGAGTATTGGCATAGCCGCCTCCATAGTAACCATTATTACCGTAATAATACATTATTATACCTCCTTTATGTATCTATTATATTTTATTAATCTTAGTCATATTTTGACATTAAAAAATGAATAATTTATTTTTATCTTTTCTAAATTATGGTATTATTATATTAGTGGATAGGTATGAAAAAAATATTTAGCAAAATTGACAAGCCATTATTAATAGTAACAATACTCCTTTGTAGTATTGGTCTTATTATGGTTTTTTCTTCATCAACTATAACAGCTATATTAAGATATAATTTTTCTTCTACACATTTTTTTATTAGACAATTGATCTTTTTTTTAATTTCCTTTATTGGGGGATTAATTATCTTGTATATTCCTACTCAATGGTATAAGAAATTTTCTTGGTTATCCATCGTAGGAGTTATTGTTTTATTAGTTTTACTGCTATTTTATGGTAAAGTTACTAACCATGCTCAAAGTTGGTTTTATATTCCGGGAACAGGTTTTGCAATTCAACCTAGTGAGTTTGCTAAATCTTTTATTATAATTTTTATGGCCACTTCTTATAATAGTTTTATAAAAAAGGGAATTAATAATGTTTATGTTTATTTAATACCTCTATCGATAGCGGGGATTTTAGGAGTTTTAATTCTTATGCAACCGGATTTTGGTAGTGCGATGATTTTATGTGCTATTGCTTTTTGTATTTTTATTAGTGTACCGATGAAGAAAAGTCATTTACCTAAAATAATGTTAATTTTAGGGATTGGGGCGGTTATTTTAGGAATGGGGTTACTTTATAGTGGAGCAGAAATTTTAAATAGTGAACAAATGAAAAGATTTAATTTTCAAAAGCCTTGTCAAAGATATAAAGAAGATACTGGTTATCAAGTTTGTAATGGTTATATTGCAATAAATAATGGGGGATTTACTGGCGTTGGAATTGGCAATAGTACGCAAAAATATATGTATTTGCCAGAAAGTCATACTGATTTTATTTTTCCGGTTTTAGTAGAAGAGCTAGGGCTTGTAACAGGCATTTTAGTTTTAGTTTTATATGCTATTCTTTTATATCGCCTTTTAAAAATTGCTAAAGAATCTTATAATTTGCGTAATTCAATTTTAGCTTATGGAACATTTTGGTTTATAACTTTCCATATTATTATTAACTTATGTGGAGTTTTAGCTATTATGCCTCTTACGGGAGTTCCGTTACCGTTTCTTTCTTATGGTGGTTCATCAACTTTAAATTTTGTGGGTATGATTTTTGTTTGTGAGCGAGTTTGTTATGAAAATAGAGAAACTAAATATCGCTTGGAAGTCAGAAAATTAACTGGTAATATGAATAAAAGTTAAAAATTTCATGAATTTTTGGTGAAAAAAAAGGAAATCCATAATTTTTGGCGAATATATATAGTGAAAGGAGGAAAAATTATGGATTTTTTAAGTTTTATCAAAGAACGTAAAAATTTGCTTTTATTAATTAGTTTAGGCATTAATATTTTATTGGTAATTGGTCTTGGAATTATTTGTTATTTTAAATTTTATAAAAATGCAGATAATGATAATTTAGCCAATATTATACCTGAATCTAATTCGGAAATTGTGACTACTATTAATGAAGATAATGAAGAATCTTCCCAATTTTATGTGGAAGTTAAAGGGGCTGTACAAAATCCTGGAGTTTTTGAAGTTGCTAATAAAAGTATAATTAATGATCTAATTAATTTAGCTGGTGGTTTTAAAAGTAATGCTTATACTAAGAACATTAATTTAAGTCGTCAAGTCACTAAAGAAATGGTTTTATATGTTTATACTACTAGTGAATATAAGAAATTAAATACTAGCAATGAAGTAGTTCAAAATGTTTGTGAGTGTCCTACTTATGATATTTCTAGTTGTTTAGATAATGCTCAAAGCGAAATAGTTACTAATAATGAAGAAAATAATAATTCTAACAATCAAACTGCAATACCTAATAATAATTCAAATAATGCCGACGATTTAAATGATTCAACTAATTCAAGTACTTCCGAAAATAAAGCTAAAGTTAATATTAATACGGCTAGTAAAAGTGAATTAATGCAAATTAGTGGAGTTGGTGAAGCAAAAGCTGATAAGATAATCGAATATCGCAATACTAATGGTCGTTTTCAAAATATTGATGAAATAAAAAATGTCAGTGGAATTGGTGATGCGATGTTTGAAAAAATTAGGGATTATATTACAGTCTAAAGGTTTCTATTTTGTGCTATTCTTAATTATAAGTTCCTATATTATTTTGACAACAATAGTTATTAAGTATGAAAGTAAGATTGTTGATGCAACTTCTTTAGAAGGCTATGTAGTAGAAGAGACCAAAAAAGATGATAAAATAACCTTTGTTTTAAAAACACCTGAGAAAGTTAAATGTACAATTTACTTAAATGATGATACGGAGTATGATAACTTACTTGGTAAAAAAGTATTGATTACTGGTAAGTTATCTACTACCTATAACAATACTATTCCCAATACTTTTAATTATGCTAATTATTTATATAATAATAAAATATATCAAACTGTAACAGTTAGTGATATAAAAGTATTAGCACAAGAAAATATGTTTTATAGCCTAAAAAATAAAATAAGGAATCGTCTTGATGAGTTTCCAGATTCAATAAAAAGTTATTTAAACTTATTTATTTTAGGTGATAAAAATTATTTAGATGCTGATTCTTTAAGTAATTATAAAACTAATGGAGTTTGGCATTTATTTGCTATTTCGGGGATGCATATTTCTTTAATAATTGTTTTATTAGAAACTTTATTTAAAAAATTTAAATTTAAAGATTTAATCGTAATTATTATTTTGAGTTATTTTATGTTTTTAACTAGTTTTTCAGCTTCAGTTATGCGGGCCGTTATTTTCTATATGTTAAAAACTATCTTAAAATGGTTAAATATAAATTTGAGCAATATCAAAATTTTATTTTTGACCGCTTTTATTATTCTACTTATCAATCCCTTTATGATTTATAATACTGGCTTTTTATATTCTTTTCTTATTACTTTAAGTATAATGTTAATGAGTTTAAAGATTACTGGTAATTATTTTGTAAAAATTTTTAAAATAAGTTTAATTGCTACAATAGTTAGTTTACCTATTACTGTAAATATGAATTATGAAATAAATTTGCTTAGTATATTCTTAAATATGATTTTTGTTCCCTTAGTGTCTACTGTAATATTTCCTTTTAGTTTGTTAACCTTTTTACTTCCTTTTTTAAGCCCTTTGCTCAATATTTTAATTAATATTTTAGAATTTTTAAATAAGATGGGTAATTTATTTAAAATATTATTAATAATTCCTAAAATGTCTTTTTACTTAATAATATTTTATTATTTATTTATAATTTTTTTCTATCGAAAGAGTCAAAAAAGATATTTAGCATTGGCGATACTAGTAGTAATTTTTAACATTATAATTCCTAAATTAGATCGTAATTATTATGTTTATTATTTAGATGTTGGTCAGGGAGATTCTAGTTTACTAATTAGTCCTCATCAAAAAGAAGTAATAATGATCGATACAGGTGGTGCAATTAATAGTGATTATCATGTTTCTGATAATGTTATTACCTTTTTAAAAAGTTTAGGAATAAATAAAATTGATTTATTGATTATATCTCATGGTGATGCTGATCATGCAAAAGAGACTCTTAATTATTTAGAAAAATATAAAATAAGTAATATAATTTTAAATAAAGGTAAAGATAATAATTTAGAAAAAGAAATTAAAAGTAAAGGGCATGTTGTTAATAGTTACGAAAGTAAATCTTTTAATTTTTTAAATATTGATAAATATTATTCAGATGATGAAAATGCAAGTAGTATGATAACTTATGTCGATATTTATAATAAAAAATTTTTATTTATGGGTGATGCACCGCAAAGTGAAGAACAATTACTGTTACAAGATTATAACTTGGAATGTGATTTTATTAAACTAGGACATCATGGTAGTTATACAAGTAGTGGGGAAGAGTTTTTAAAACATTTTAATTTAAAGTTAGCGATAATTTCTAGTGGTCGAAATAATATGTACCATCATCCTTCTAAACAAACTTTGGATACTTTAGATAAATTACATATTAATTATTTAAATACTCAAACTAGTGGGACAGTGGAATTAATTTTACAAAAAAATAATTATAAAATTAAAATGTTCAAACCATAGAGAGGATTATTAATAAATTATTGTAATGAATAAAAAATATCATTTAATTAAAGAGAAGTAACTACACAATAAAAGAATATAAACCATAAAATATAATACATTATATATAATGTTGATATAGATAAAAAGAACTGTCAAATAACCAGTTCTTTTTAGATTGTATTTTCAATTTATTTACTACTTAAGGATACAAGGTCTTTTACTTTGTAAACTAAGTAATCACAAGAAATTTTATAAGTTTTACAGATTGCATAAGCTGCTATTGTAGTTATTAAGTTTAAACCGGTTTCGTAATGACTGTAAGTAGTTTGGGATAGTCCACATTTATTAGCAAATTTTGCTTGAGAAAAGCCATGTTTAATCCTTAGTTTTTTAAGTTTTTTTCCTATTTCTTTTTTATCAATTGTAATCTTAAAATAATTTTTAATATTTTGGTCAGTTAAACCTAATACAAAATCTAAAGAAAAGTTATAAATATTGCAAAATTTATTAATTTAGTAAAAGGAATGGGATCGTTAGCATTTTCCCATCCGGAAATAGTTTTACGATTAACTCCTAAAATATCGCCTAATTCTTTTTGGATCATCTATAATTCTTCACTACACCATTTTAAATTGTTATTATTGATCATTAATTTTTTCACCTAATACTAATTTTCGCATTTAATATTAAAGGTTCGGGAAAAGTCTGGACAATAGGTTAAAAAAGAAGTATAATTAGTTTGAAAAAAATTGATACATTTAATTCTTTTAATTCATAAAAATAAAGAAGAATGTATCAAATAAGAAAGGAAAGTTTAGAATGAGAAATAATAAAGTTAAAATGTTTTTAATTATTTTATTAATTGTGCCTTTGATGGTTTATGCGAAGGATACAGCTTATGTTGATAGCTTTTCAGTAAGTACAAGTAATGTACCAAATACTATCAGAGATTTAGGATTGTCTAATGTTTATTATTATCCACAAAATGCCACTAATTACGAATTTATCGATAATAATGGCAATTATAATATCGTTTATACTTTAAAAGATAATGATAATTATTTAGGATGGCTTACGACTGATTTACAAGGAAATGTTATAAGTGAAAAAACTATTAAAAGATATTTAAAACTTTTTGGTAATGCTTTATATTACAATAATAGTTTGTATGTTTTATATGGTCAAACTGATAATATAACTAATAATGAAAGTAATTTAAAAGATTATGCTTCTAGTGAAACAATTAGATTAGTTAAGTATAATACTAATGGCGAAGTTGATAGTTATTTAGCTTTGCCAGGATTTGAAACAAGCACAACAATGACTTCTAAATATACTACTAGTTTAGATGACCTAGGTTATGGAACAAGAGTACCGTTTGATGCTGGTAATGCGGTTTTAGCTGGTAATAACGGAATAGTTGCAGCGGTTTTTGCTAAAGAAATGTATAATGGTCATCAAATGAGTTTTAGTATTTATGCTAATGCTGATAACTTAACTTATTTGAATAGACCTACTAATATGACTAGTACTACTAATATAAATCGAAGCTTTTGGACTTCTCATTCATTTGAACAAAGAATAATTCCAACGAATGATAAAGAATTTTTGATTGCGGATAAAGGTGATGGCTTTCCAAGAGGAATGGTTATTTCTAAAACTACTAATATAAGTAGTAGTTCAAGAGATGTTAAAAGATTTAGAACATTTACTTTTAGAGAAGCTAATAATAGTGAATACGGTTATAATCAAACTTATGCTACTTTGGGTAATCTTATTGAAGTAAGTGATGGTTATATTTTAATAGGTAATTCAGAAAAGACTTTGTCTTTAAATTATGCTTCTAGTAGTACAATGAATGAAAGTCGAAATATCTTTATTCAAAAGTTAGATAAAAATTTTAGTGATAAAACGGTGGAAACAATTCAAAAATTAAAAACTGCTAATCGAGAATCCGAAGAAAAAAGAACAGATGAAAAAGATAAAGGTGAATTTCAATTTTCTGGTAAAAAGATCATTGATTATGGAGTTAAATGGTTAACTAATTATACCGATAAGTCAGTTATTGAAGTAAGAGGAGTTAAATTAGATTCTGGTAATATTGCTATTTTTTGGACTGAAAGAGATATTAGGACTAATTCGACTGGTGGTTATACTCCTATTGGTAATAATCGTTATTTTTATGAAATTATTAATGCTAATGGGGAAGTAGTTCAAGAGGCATTAGAAATTGAAACTAGTTCTTTATCACTTTTAATAAATTATAATACTAAAGGTAATTATATTTATTGGATGCAAGAGGATGGCGATAATTTTAAATTACATCGTTTAGATATTAATAAAAGAAGTGAAAAATTAATTTTAGAACGAGTAGGGGAAGAAAATATCTATATTACTGATAGTGATGTAACTTCTTATAAGTTTACGGTTAATACTAATAAAGATACACCGTTAAAATGGACAAGTAGTGACAAAAGAGTCGCAACGGTGGATCAAGATGGAAATGTCACAATCTTAGCTAATGGAACCACAGTTATTAAAGCGAGAAATGAATTATATAATACAGAAGTAACTTATAATTTAGATGTTCATTATAAAATGAAAAATATTACGCCTGAAGAAGCAGCTACTTTTGTAACGGTAGGAGATACAGCAAGAGTCTATTTTACGATTACGCCAAGTAATGTTGCAAGTAGAGACATCGATTGGGAAAGTAGTAACTCGACAATATTTACTATAGAAGATACATATTATAGTAGTGTGAGTATTAAAGGGATTAAAAAAGGCGATGCTTATTTAATTGGGAAGGCTACTGATGGTTCTTTAGTAGAAGTAAGAATACCTGTTAAAGTAGTTGAAGAAGCAACTGCAATTAATTTTCAAGAAGCAGAATATTACATATATAAAGGTGATGAGTTACAATTACAACCAATATTAGAACCAATAACGGCCGATGAACCTTTATCATATTCCATTTCTTCTGGAACAAATTTAAGCTTATTTGATATTTCTGAGACTGGTTTAATAACAAATACGAATAAAACTGGTTGGGCAAATGTTAAAGTAACTGGAAAATATTCACGAGTATATGGAACAGTTAAAGTATATGTAGTAGAAACTACATTAGATAAAGAATCATTACATTTAAAAAATGGTGATAGTACAAGATTAAATTTAACTACTTATCCGTATGATTATAATCCTAAGTGGGAAACATCAAATGATAGTGTGGCGACTGTTTCATATAATGGAACGGTTACAGCTGTGGGTGATGGAGTTGCTAAAATAACAGTAAAAACTTCTAATGGTTATAGTGCAACATGTGTAGTTACAGTTGGTGATTACTTACTTGGAGATATGGATACTTCAGGAGAAGTTAATATGAAAGATGCATTTATTGGTTTAAAAGTAGCATCTAAGCAATTGGCCATAACTGATGTTTATTTACAAACTGGAGATATTAATGGCAATAGTAAAGTAGAAATGAACGATGTCTTCTATATTTTGAAGAAAGCATCAAAACAAATTTCTTAGAGGGGATAATATGAGAAATAAATTTAAAAAGTTTTTAATGATATTTTTAATACTTCCTATTGTAGTGCATGCTGAAAATGCTGCTTATGTTGATGTTTTTAAAACTGATACCACTAATAAAGTAGAAGCTCAATCTAGTTTAGGTTCAACTAATTTTGCGTATCATCCTGCAGTTAGTTCATATTATGAATTTTTTGATAAAGATGGTAACTATAATGTTTTGTTTGAAATAAAAAGTGATAGTAAAAATTTAGGTTGGGCGAAATTTGATAGTGATTTAAACTTAATAAGTGAAATTACTATTCCCCGTTATTTAGATCTTTTTGGTAATGCTATATATGATGATAATTATTTGTATGTTGCTTATGGCGCCAATGATTATGATACTTTTTTACAATCTAGTAGTAATTTTGCTACTTCTGTAACAATGGAAATTGTTAAATATAATATGACGGGGAATGTTGTTAAAACTTTAGAAGTTAAAGGCCTTGATACAAGTTATTATTATAATAAACAAAATACTTCTAAAACATTTATTGCTTATGGAACAAGATTTCCATTTAATGCTGGGAATTGTGATTTAGCAGTGAGTAAAAATGGCGTTTTAAGAGTACATTATGCAAGACAAATGTATAATGGCCATCAATCAAGTTTTTCAATTTATGTTGATATAAATAATTTTACTCAATTAAATAAGTCTAGTGATATGACTATTAATCATCAATATCATTTTTTGAATAATAGTGCTATGATTTCGCATTCTTTGGATCAAAGAGTTATTGCTACTAGTGATGGGATGTTTTTAAGCGTTGATAAATCTGATGGAACGCCGGAACGAGGTTTTGTATTTCAAAAGAGTTATCTTTATAATAATGTTTATAATCTTAGTACAATGACTACTTTTCATTTTAGAGAAAGTACTGATGAGACTGGAAATACATATAACTATACCATGGCTGATTTAGGAAATATTATTGAAGTAGATGATGGATATTTGTTAATAGCATCTTCAGAAAAGACTTTGTCTTTAAATTATGCTGCTGACATTGATAATGAAAGTCGAAATATCTTTATTCAAAAATTAGATAAAGACTTTGAAAATAAAACAGCCGCAACTTTACAAAAATTTTCAACACCTTTAAGAAAAAGTGAAAAAAATCGTACGAGTGTGCAAAATGTTGGAAGTCTGATGCATGAAGATGAAGAAATAGTTGATTATGGAGTTAAATGGTTAACAAATTATAATTCAGATTTTACGGTTTTAGAAGTTCGTGGTGTGTTATTAGATGATGGCCGTATTGCATTATTATGGGCTGAGGCACCTTTTAGTACTTCTGGACATGCAGTTGATGATATTAAATATTACTATGAAATTATTGATAGTAATGGTAATGTATTACAAAGTCCTTTAGAAATTGAGACTGCTCAGTTAACATCTTTAATACATTATAATACTAAAGATCATTATATATATTGGACAGAAAAATTAAATTATGATTCTGGTCTTAAAATAAATCGTTTGGATTTAAATAAAACGAGTGAGAAATTAGTATTTGAAAGAGTTGGCAATGAAGAAATTAATATTACTGATAGTGATGTTACAACTTATCAATTAGAAGTTAATACTAATAAAGATACTAAGCTTAGTTGGCATAGTGTTAATCCTTCGGTAGCCAATGTATCTGATAGTGGACTTTTAACAATTTATAAAAATGGAAATACAATCGTTTCAGTTACTAATGAAGAGTATAATAAGAGAATTACTTATAATATAAATGTGGCTTATCAAGTAAAAAATATTGTGCCAGAAAAAGAAGAATTATTTGCGAAAATTGGAGGCGAAACAACTTTAAGATATCAAGTTGATGAAAAGGCTAAAAATAGAATAATTAATTGGCGAAGTGCTAGTGAGGAAATTTTTGAAGTTGTAAAAACTAATGATAACAATAATAGTACTTCAGGTTCAGTAACGATTAAAGGTAAGATGATTGGAAATGCTTATTTAATTGGTGAAGCAGCAGATGGTTCTGGTACGACAGTGAAGGTTTTAGTGAAAGTGGTTAATCCTTTAGTGTCATTAACTCCAGTAACACAAGACAATGTTATATATAAAGGTAAACAATTGAAATTAGAAGTAATTAAAAATCCGCAAGATTCTAATGAAGAAATAAATTGGTATAGTGGTGATGATGAGAAAGCTACAGTTACAAGTGATGGCTTAGTTACAGCAAATAATACAGGAACAGTTTATATATTTGCTCAATCAAAAATTGATTTATCGGTATATGCTCAATTTAAAATTACCGTAGTAGAAACAACTTTAGATAAGGAATCAATGCATTTAAAAAGTGGAGAAAGGGCAAAATTAAATTTAACTACTTATCCATATGATTATAATCCTAAATGGGAAACATCGAATGCCGGTGTTGCTACTGTTGCAAATGATGGAACGGTTACAGCTGTGGGTGATGGAGTTGCCAAAATTACAGTAACGACTTCCAATGGTTATAGTGCAACATGTGTAGTTACAGTTGGTGATTATTTACTTGGAGATATGGATACTTCAGGAGAAGTTAATATGAAAGATGCATTTATTGGTTTAAAAGTTGCATCAAAACAATTAGCGATAACCGATGTTTATTTACAAACCGGAGATATTAATGGTAATAGTAAAGTAGAAATGAACGATGTCTTCTATATTTTGAAGAAAGCATCAAAACAAATTTCTTAGAAGGGATAGATAATATCCTTTTTTAATTGATAAAATTTTGTTTATTTCTGAAGTTGTTTATTATATAATATAAGAAGGAGTGTGTTTATTTGAGTATGCAAAATATGAAAAAATTAGTATTAGGTGTTATAGTATTTTTAATATCGTTTTTTGTTAAAGTTAATGTAATAGTGGAAGCAACAGCAACTTTGATTAAAGTTGGAGATTTAACAGTAACAAACGGAAAGTACAATTAGTGATATTGAGAAAGTGTTAGGTAAACCTAAAATAAAAACCATTTCGCCTTTTGGGGGATATGCTTATACATTTTATACAAATGATGATTATGATAATTATTTGTATATAGAAACAACTGAAGACGAAAAAATTATTTCTTATGGCTCAATAGATGAAAATTACAGTGTAGTTGGAAATAATAGTAGAGGAGACGAGTATGTAGAAGATAATAGCGATTGGTCTGGTTATTTTTATACCGATGAAAATAATAAAGTGATTGGTGGTATTTATTATAATCCTAGAGTTTTATTTGATGGTGATACTGAACAGATTTTTGATTTATATAAAGATAATTATTTTGGTTATCCAAAATATCAAATGGGAATATCCGAACATGCAGTCAGTATGGTTAATGCTTTAGCAAAGATTTCGGGAAAAGATATAGAATTAGAGTATAATGATTACCTTTCGTATCTTTATTCTCTAGTTAATGTTCAATCAGCTGACTTAAGTGGCTTTGAAAATATTGCTTTGTTTAGATCGTATCTTCTAAGACCTTATGTATTATTAAATCCTAAAACTAATTATTTAGTAAATCCTTTACTTTTTGCTGATTTAATTAAAGATAGTGATGATGTCGATTTTGCTAAATTTAATACCGTTATTTTTGGCTATGATAATCATAATGATTATTTCTATTCTTATGTTACAACTAAAGAAATAGCAGAGTCAAAAACTTATAGTTCTGATAGCATGAAATTTTATGCATTAAGTTTGTTAGATGATAAAATGACAGAAACTGAAAAAGCATTAGTTTTAGCTCAATATGTGCAAGAAGGTAATAAAGTTGATAGTGGAACAATATATAATGAAGAGATTAATGAAATGTTTATTGATTTAGCTAGTAGAGCTGGAATATATTGTGGGTTATTATATAGTAAAAATCATTATTGGGATGTTTGCTATTTAGATAATGAATGGACATACATTAGTATTGATCAGAAAAAAAATAGTAAATATGAATTTATTCCTTATACATTTAATTTTAGGTTAAATTTTAAAAGTCGTACAACGATAGAAAATAGTGCCTTAAAAGATTCATATGATTTTAAAAATTTGTATTATTATAATGACTCTTTTGAGAATTATCCAATTGGAGTAGATAAAGAAATTGATAGTTATACGTCAAGAGTTTTATATGATGAAGATTATAAATATTATGAAAAGTTGGTTTATGATGAATATGAAAAAAAGAGAACATATATTTATAAAGAAAATCGTCAAACTGGGGATGTTACTAAATTACAAGAAGCTTTATATAATGCTGATGGTTCAGGATTAGTTAAAGATGGTAATATTTTATATTATATTTCTACTAAAAATGAGCTATGTACTTATAATCTTTTAACTAATGAAGTTCAAGTATTAGAAAGTAGTAAAAGTAGTGAAAGTAAAATAGTTGGAGTATTTTTAGAAAAAGATGGCAAAATTTATTATTCAACGAAAGATGAAGAAAATATTTCTATTAATAAAATAATTTCTGATTGGCCACAAGAGAAAACATATCATTTTGATGATAGTTCTTATGAAAATTTTTTGATTTATTATGAAACTTCAAAAGGTATTGCTATTGCTAAAGATGTAGCACGGGATAGTTTAGATCCTATGGGTAAACTTTATATACCCGAAAAAATTAATAATAAACCTGTTGTTGCAATTGAAGCTTCTGCTTTTAGAAATACTAAATTAATAGCGGATTTAGTTATTCCAAAAGATGTATTATATATTGGTAATGGTGCATTTTATGACTCAAGAGGTATCAAAAGTTTGAAATTTAATGATAAATTAAGAGCTATATGTGGTGGTGCATTTGCTGAGACACTGGGAAGTGGTGTTTATGATAAAATTATAAAAATTCCTGATAGTGTTACTTTTGTTGGTGCTGGGGCTTTTTCTGGTTGGGTAAGTATAGTAAATTTAGAATTAGGCTCAGGGATAAAAGTTTTATTCTCTAATGTGTTTACTACAGAGAAGATTTTTAAAGCCAAGGCTGATGAAGTGAAAGTTCCAGAAGGACTTTTATATATTAAAAATAAAGGGTTACCAGCAGCAAAGGCATATTTCTTACCAAAAAGTTTGATAGAAGTAGATGCAGATGTTTTAGCAAATGCTGAAGAAGTTTATATGTATCCAGAAACTAAGATTGTAATGGATACGGAATTGTCAACTACTGAAATATATTATATAACTCCGGATTTAGAAACAACGATATCTTTGGATAATAATGAAACTACGTTATATTTTACGGATAGAACTTATCAAATGAAATATGATTTGAAACCTAAGTATTATTTTGATGATACAGTTTTAACTTGGAGTAGTAGTGATCCTAGAATTGCTGATGTAACCTCTCTTGGTGAAGTAATTTTTTACAAAGGTGGAGATGTTACAATTAGTGTAAAATCATCACATGGTGGTGAAGATAGTATAGATTTAAATATTGTTGGTTTAAGTTTAAATGAATATAGTTATAGATTTAAAGATTTAAATGATAAATTTAGATTAATTGTTACAGCTAGTGATATAAAGCAACAAGTTGCAGCGGAACTTGAAAGTGAAAATAAAAAAGTTGCGACGATTGATGCGGCTGGGTTAGTAGAACCAAAAGGAGCAGGATTTGCCTTTATTCATGCTTATGATGATTTTTTTGGTACAGCTGATTGTTTAGTATATGTCCCATTACCAATTAATTTATCTGATGGGTCTAAAGGATATATTGGAGATTTAAATCAAGATGGTATTATTGATGAGTTTGATGCCCAATTATTAGAAAGTATTATAGAAAATAATAAGGCAACTCCAGATCAAGTATTAATTGGGGATACCAATGGTGATGGTATTCTTAGTGAAACTGATTTGCGAGTTTATGAGAAAATGCAATTAGAAAGGATTACATTTAATACAGGAGAATATCGAAAAATAGAAAAAGTTACTTTAGATAGAGCAAGTTCTCATTTATTAGTAGGAGATAGTCAAACTTTAATTGCAGCCATAAATCCTGAAGATACTACAGATAGTAAAAATTTAGTTTGGGAAAGTTCTAATGATAGTGTGGTTAAAGTTTCACAAGATGGTGAGATTACAGCTTTAAAAAATGGAATGGCTGTGATTACAGTTACGACAGTAAATGGTAAAAAAGCATCATGTACAGTGATAGTTGGAGATTATAATTTGGGAGATATGGATACTTCAGGAGAAGTAACTATGAAAGATGCTTTTATTAGCTTAAAAGTTGTATCTAAACAATTGCCATTAACAGCTAATTATTTAAAATTAGGTGATATCAATAATAATGGAAAATTAGAGATGAATGATGCTTTCTATATTTTGAAAAAAGCATCTAAGCAAGTCGCTTAAAAATAAAAATTTAATTTGAAGCTCTAGACATTTAAAGATGTTTGAGTTATACTTATTTCAATAGGAAAGGAAAGAGAAGGATGCGAAATTTTAAAAGATTTTTAAGAAAAATTAAAAATTCAAAATTGACTTTAAAAGTATGTGCATTTGCTTTTAGTGCTATTTGTGTTGTTTCAGTAGTGGGCTTTACTTTATTGGCTAAAGCTTCTGAGAAATCAACAATTACTTTGGAAGCCGAAAAAAATGAAGTTGTACGAGGAACTGATGAAACAGTAACTTTTACAATGAAAATTGATGCTAAAGAAGCTTATAATAGTATTTTATATGAAATGAAATATGATACTGATGCATTAGAATTTGTGTCATGTACACCAACTAGTGGAACTGCAACTTGTGCACCTTTAGATGCATCTTATAATAGTGATAACATTTCATATGCATTAATATCAACGAGTGATTTAAATGGAGAAAGTACATTGGGTACAATAACTTTCAAAGTTAAAGATAAGGCCAGTGGTAAAACACAAGTAGAGTTAGAGAATATTCAAATTGAAAAGTATGATGCAGAATTTAATACAACAACAGTGGAAAGTGAAGGAGAAAATGCTGAAGTATTTGTTAAAGTACCAGTGAAAAATGTATCTTTAGCTACTTCTAATTTAGAAATAGATTTAGGAAGTGAAAGTAAACAAGCTGCGATTGTGGTTAATTATGATCCAGAAGATACAACTGATTCTAAAGAATTTACTTATAGCGAATATGATAGCAGTAAAATTGATGTTTCAGCTGAAGGAATAATTACAGGAAAGGCTATTGGTAGTACGACTGTTAAAGTTAAAGCATTTAATCAAGAATTTACGGTAAATGTACAAGTTGTAGCACATATTAATTCAGTTTCTTTAGATACTGATAAGGTAACTTTAGACTTAACTAAGAAAGAAACACATACATTTGTAGCTACAATTAATCCTAATCCAACTAGTGATGATACTAAAATTACTTGGGATAGTAGTGAAAGTGATGTAGCCGAAATAGATGAAAGTGGTTTAGTAACTCCAAAGAAAATTGGAACGACAATCATAAAAGCAACTACTGTAAATGGCAAAGAAGCAACAGCTACAGTAACTGTAGTAGATCCAGTAACTAAACTTGATATAACTGATGTTGATTTTACCTTAGCTAAAGGTAATACGAAAGATATTGCATATACAATTACCCCAACAATAACAAGTGATGAAGTTATTTGGGAAAGCGATAATCAAAAAGCAGTAACAGTAACAAACGAAGGAAAAGTAACTGCAGTTGGTGGCGGTGTTGCCAAAATTACAGTTAGAGCTGGTAGTTTAAGTGATTCAGTTACAATAACAGTAAATGTGTTAGCTAAAGATATTTTACTAGATGTAGCCGAAAATGAAACAATTTCATTATATCCGAATACTTATCGCCAAGTTAATGCAACTATCGTTCCGGATGATACAACTAATAAAACAATAAGTTGGAGTGTTGAAAATGATACTATTGCCGAAGTTGATAGTACCGGAAAAGTAACTGCTAAAACACCAGGAAGTACAAAATTATTTGCTGAGATAGATGGTATTAAAGTAACACGTAATATTAAAGTTTTAATACCAGTTCAAGCATTCACGGTTGATACAAATAAGGCAACATTAAATTTAAATGAAAAACAAACACTTACATTAAAAACAACTATTCAACCAGATAATACTGATGTTAGTAAAGATATAAATTGGCAAAGTAGTAATGCCCAAGTTGCTAAAGTAGAAGGAGAATCTAATGGCGAAGCCTTAGTTACTCCTCTTAGTATTGGTGATACTACTATTACTGGTACTTTAGAAGATGGTAGTGAAGTTACGGTAGAAATAAAAGTTATTGCTCCAATTACTGGTGTAACTTTAAATAAAGATGAGGTTACATTAAGTGGTGTTGGTGCTAGTGAAACATTGGAAGCACAAATTATTCCAGATCCAACTAGTGATGATCCTACTTTAACTTGGGAAAGCAATGATGATACAACAGTTAAAGTAGAAAATGGAAAAATTACTGCTCTTAAAAAAGGAAATGCAACAATTACTGTGACAACATCTAATGGCAAAACAGCTACTTGTAATGTAACAGTTGTAATTCCTACTACTAATATTGAAATTAATAGTGACGATTTAGTAATGGAAAAAGGTACAACAGAAAATATAACTGCTACGATAACTCCTAGTGATTCAGATGATCCTATAACATGGAGTAGTAGTGATGATTCTATAGTATCAGTAGATGAAAATGGAAATTTAAAAGCTTTAAAAGTTGGTTCTGCAACAATTACTGCTACTTCGGGAACAAAGAGTGCTACTATTAATGTTGATGTTATTATTTCAATTACTTCATTTGAATTAGTATCTGATGCCAAAATAACTATTTTAAAGGGTAATACTAGTTCAATAATTACAAAAATAAATCCTGATGATACGACAGAAAATAAAGTAATAACTTGGACAAGTAATAAAGAAAATATTGCGACTGTTTCTAATGATGGAGTAGTTACTGGTAAGAAGGCTGGTACAGCAATAATTACTGGTACTTTAGAAAACGGTATGAGTGTTGAAGTTGAAGTCGAAGTAACTATAATACCAATAACAAGTCTAGAAGCTAAAGATGCGCAAATTGATATATTAAAAGGCGAAAATAAATTATTAGAACTTATTATTGAACCTAATAATACAACTGAAAAAGATACAATAATTTGGACAAGTAGTGATGAGGATATTGCAACAGTTTCTAATACGGGTATTGTAACTGGTAAAAAAGCAGGTACTGTAATCATAACTGCTAGTATTGAAGATTTAAAAGCAACATTTACATTTAATGTTAAAGAAATTCATTTAGAAAGTATGAATGTTATAAATCCAAAAACTAAATTAGGTATAAATGAAAGCTTTAATATAGAACTTGAATTACAACCACAAAATGTTACTGATGATTTGACATTTACTTATAAATCAAGTGATGAAAGTATTGCGACTGTTTCTGAAACTGGTGTTGTTACAGGTATAAAGGCTGGTAACGTTACAATTACTATAATGGCATCAAATGGTGTTGAACTTACTTATAATTTAACTATTGTAGATAATAATGTTAGTGCTACTGCTCCGCAAACTGGTGATAATATCATTTATGCATTTATTACTTTAGGAATAAGCGTAGTAGTTGTCAGTGGTTATTATATAAAAAGAAAATTTAATAAATAAAGGGCTTAAATAAAGTCCTTTTTATATCGGAGGTTAAATGTTAAGAAAAATATTAATATTTATAGTTATTTTATTAATGCCAACTATTATTAATGCTAAAGTAGAATTATCTTTAAATACTATCAATAGTCGTCCTAATGAAACTGTTGAATTAGATTTAAATATTAAAAATAATGAAGGAATTGGATATTTTAATTGTGAAATTGTCTTTGATAATAATAAAGTAGAATATATCGATTCTAAAATATTAGGTTTAGAAAACGCTTTATTAAAAGAAATTGTTTTAAATATTGATAATAATCTTTCCTTTTATGCAATTACAATTGATGAGAACAAATTAATTGATGATAATGATAAAATATTGAATATCAAATTTAAAATAAAAGATCATATTAGTGGTGATATTCCAATTACTATAGAAAATGTAAGTATTGGCAAAGATGAAAATATCGAATATGATTATGTAGTAAAAAATGGACTTATTCATGTTTTAAATCAAGAAACAGTTTCTAAAGATAGTAGTATAAATTTAAATTCTGAAATTTCTTCTAATGTCAATGAAAAGGATATTGTTTGGTCAAGCACAAATCCTGATGTTGGTAATATAAATGATGGTAAATTATCCTTTTATAAATCTGGAAAAACTACTGTAGTTGGTAAATTAAATGATGAAATAATTTATGAAAAAGAATTTATAGTTAATAATCCTATAAAGCATATGAGTATTTATATTTTATTAGCAATATTATTAGTTATTATAATTTTTATTGTTATTTATTTAATAAAAAGGAAAAATAAAAAGAAGTTTAATTGATTCTGATTGAAGAATTAAAAATACTATATAATGTGTCAATTAAGAAAAAAATCATCATAATATTAGTAATTAATATAAATATTTGGTATAATTTTGATAGAAAGTAGGAAAATAGATAATGAAGAATAAAAATAATGGGGAAAATATTGAAGTAAAACTTAAAAGTGAAATGTATAATCATGATAATGAAAAAATAGAAAAAAGAGAGGACGAAGGCGCAAGTGATGCAATGATGTGGGGCTTTGTCCTTGGATTTATTCTATTCTTTATTTTATTAATTTGTATTATTATTTTCACTAATTAGAAAGAGTGATGCCAATGTTAATATTTACTTGTTTAAAGATTTTTGCAGCCAGAATCGTAGATGTTAGCCTTGGCACTCTAAGAACCGTCTTTTTTGTTAAAGGCAAAGTTGTTGAACCATTTATTATTGCATTTTTTGAAGTATTGGTTTGGTATATCATTGCTAGAGAGGCATTAAATACATCAGGAAACACTATTTTAATTGCCATATCATATGCTGGTGGATATGCAACCGGTACTTTAATCGGTTCAATTTTATCAAATAAATTAATTAAAGGTTATGCTGGTGTGCAAGTAGTTGTAAAAGAAAATTCAGCAAAGTTAGTAACTACTTTACGTAAAAAAGGTTATGCTGTTTCCATTATTGAATTAGTTAATGACTATGAAGGCAATAATAAAGATATGCTATACATAGAAGTTAGCAATAAAAAATTAAAAGAACTTACTAATTTAATCAAAAAATTTGATAGCAGTGCTTTTATAGTTGTAAATGAAACTAAAGTAGTTCAAAATGGCCTTATAAAATAGCTAAAGAAGTTGATTGGCTTCTTTTTTTAATATTTTTAACTAAAAAAACATAGTTCGACAATTTATTCTTAAGTGATGTGTTATGATAGAGGCATTTCATTTAAGAAACGAGGCGAACTTAATGATAGTGGAAATAAAAAATGAAGTTAAAATCTTTCAAAAAGATGAGATATTTAAGTCATTATTTCGATATAATTATTTTTTTACTTATTTGTATAAAGCTTTTTTGGAATACATGAAGGAAGATAGTAATATTGAAGTAATGTCGGTGACGGCAGAGAATTTAATGATGCCAGATTATCACAATATTCAGGAGTATTATGGAGATTTAGTTGGGACTTTAGATACTATGGATATCATATCAATAGAAATGTATACAGGAAGATTTAATAAGTTGAAATTTAAAAAAAGTAAGGGTTATTTAAATAGACTTTATGTAAATCAATTGCCAAAGATAAAGAATAAGAAAATAAATAATTATCGTAATTTACATAAAGTTATTAATATTAGTTTTATCAATAGTGATTGTGATGAATTAGCTCCAAGATTAATAAATAAATATTGTTTTATGGAAGAAGGAAGTATGTTTGGAAGAGATGATGAAGATACAATAATGTATTTAGTGAGACTTGATTTAGTAAAAGAAATAGCCTATAATGAAGATGAAAGTAAATTCATAAGACTACTTAGGATGTTAAATGCAACAAGTTATGAAGAATTAGAAAGATTAGCTAAAGGAGATGAGACAATGGAAGATATGATTGAGTATGTTAAAGAGTGGTGCAGAGAAAGTGAAAAAAATGGAAAAGAAGACTTCATAGAGAATTTAAAAGATGATATTCGGGAAGAAGGTATTGAGATAGGTATTGAAAAAAATTGCTTTAATATTGCTAAAATGATGAAAAAAGATAAAGCACCGATAAACAAAATAATGCAATATACCGGGTTATCTAAAGAAGAAATCCTAGCCATTAAATAAGACTTGTATTAAAGCCAATTTTTTGATATAATTTATTTACAGATTTAAGTGGAATGCAGAATTCCACTTTTATTATTAATTAGGAGAGGTGATGATTTGAAAAAGTTAGAAGAATTAAAAAATGCTCTTAGTGAGGTACTTGCCAAAGATGAAATTATAGTTGATGAAATTACTTTAAAAAAGAAAGGAAAATATACTTTTTTAACGGTAGTTCTAGACAAAGTCGGGGGAATTGATTTAGATGGAATAGTAGCATCTACACATTTAATTAATCCCATTGTAGATGAATATGATGTTTGTGATAGTGAATATATCCTAGATGTAATTAGTAAGGAGAGAGGTTAAAATGGATAGTAAAGCATTTATTAAAGCATTAGATCAAATAGTTAAAGAAAAAAATATTAGTGCTGATGTTGTTTTTGAGGCAATGACATTAGCATTGCAAACAGCTTATAAGAAAAATTTTGATTCCAAAACTAACGTAAGAGTTGACATTAATCGAGAAACTGGTGAAATTAAAGTATTTTCTTATTTAGTAGTGGTTCCGGAAATTGATGAAGGAAGTGAAACTACTGATGCTGAAGGAAATATTGTTGATGTACCACCAGAGATTAATATTGATGCGCAAATATTACTTGAAGATGCCCAAAAAATTGATCCAAATGCTCAAGTAGGGGATACTATTGAAAAAGAAGTAACTCCTAAAGATTTTGGTCGTGTAGCTGCTGGAACTGCTAAACAAGTCGTAATGCAAAAAATAAGAGAAGCTGAAAAAGAAAGCATAATTGCTGAATTTAGTGACAAAGCCTATGAGATAATGTTAGGACTTGTAGCAATGGAAGACCAAAAAAATTATTATATTGATTTAGGGCGAACTAGAGGAATTTTACCAAAAAGTGAAATAATTCCGGGCGAAACTATTAAAATGGGTTCAAGTATTAGAGTATATATTACTAAAGTCGAAAGTGGCACTAAAGGACCTGTTATTATGTGTTCAAGAAAGCATTATGGTTTTGTCAAAAGATTATTTGAATCTTTTATTCCCGAATTACAAGACGGTTCTGTAGTTTTATATGCAGTAGCCAGAGATGCCGGTAACAGAAGTAAGGTCGCTTTATATTCAACAAACGAAAGAATTGATGCAATTGGAGCTTGTATAGGTGAAAAAGGGAGCCGAATCGCGGGCATTTTAAAAGAACTTAATGGTAATTTTACTAAAACAAATGAAAAAGATAATGTTGGTGAAAAAATTGATTTAGTTTTATATGATGAAGATCCTAATAAATTCATTGCTAATGCTTTAAGTCCAGCTAAAAATGTTATTGTAAATATTACTGACCCAGTTAAAAAAGAAGCTTTAGCAATAGTAACTGATGACAATTTGTCTTTAGCAATTGGTAAAAAAGGTAGTAATATTAGATTAGCTAGTAAACTTACCAAATATAAATTAGAAATTAAGACTTTATCACAAATTAATCAAGAAGGAAATAAAGATTAGATGAAAATTAGAAAAGTACCAATGCGAACTTGTGTAGTAACCAAAGAAAAGTGTGAGAAAAAAGATTTAATTAGGGTAGTAAGAACTAATGAAGGTTCAGTCATTGTTGATTTAACAGGTAAAGTTAATGGGAGAGGAGCTTATCTTAAAAAAAATTTAGCGGTCTTTCAAAAAGCTAAACAAAATAAAATCTTAGAAAAAGTTTTAGAAGTAGAAATACCAGAAATAGTTTATGAAAAATTGAATGAATTAATAAAATAAAAATAGGAAAGGATGATATTATGACAGTTAAAGAATATGCGACAAGTCTTAATTTATCAGTTGCAGAAGTCTTAAAAAAATGCAAGGAATTGGGTATAAATGCTAGTAATGGTGAAGATATTTTAAATGATGATGATGTTATTAACCTAGATTATACATTGAATTTAATTAGTACTGATGCTGAGATAACTTATGATGAAGATGAAATGGTAGAAAATATTGCCATGGATATTATGGAAAGCAATAATATTACTGAATCAAATACATCAAAGAAACAAAAATTAAAAAAGAAAGATAATACCAAAGAAAATAAAGATAATTATAAAATATTAAAAAAAGAGATGTATAAACATAAAGAAAAATTAATGAGCAATAATGTAGCAGATGATATTGTTTTATATAAAAAAGGTATGACTGTAGCAGAATTAGCTAAAAGTTTAGATGTAAGTGGAACTGATATTATCAAAAAATTAATGAGTCTTGGTTTAATGCTTAATTTAAATGAAACCATTGATTTTGATAATGCCGAAATTGTCACTCTTGATTATGGAAAAACATTAAAACATGAAGAAACGCAAGATGAAGCTAATTTTGAAGAATATGAAATTATTGATAAAGAAGAGGATTTAGTAAAAAGGCCTCCTATTGTAACTATTATGGGGCATGTTGATCATGGTAAAACAACTCTTTTAGATTATATTCGTAATTCTCATGTGGTTGATGGTGAGTTTGGCGGAATTACCCAACATATCGGAGCTTATCAAATAGACCATAATGGCAACAAAATAACCTTTATTGATACTCCAGGGCATGCTGCGTTTACCGAAATGCGAGCTAGAGGAGCTAGTGTAACCGATATTGTTATTATCATCGTCGCCGCTGATGATGGAGTTATGCCCCAAACTAAAGAAGCAATTGATCATGCTAAAGTAGCTAATGTACCAATTATTGTCACAGTTAATAAAATTGATAAACCAGATGCTAATCCAGAAAGAATTTTAACTGAAATGGTGGAAAATGGTATCACTCCAGAAGAGTGGGGTGGCGATGTACCATTTATTAATATTTCGGCTAAAACTGGTGAAGGTATTCCCCTTTTATTAGAAACAATTGAAACTATAGCCGAAGTTAATGGCTATAAAGCTAACCCTAATCGTTATGCTACCGGTTCTGTAATTGAATCAAAATTAGATAAAAATATTGGTGGTATTGCTTCCTTTATTATTCAAAATGGTACTTTGCGGATTGGTGATCCAGTAGTTGTTGGTGAATATTTCGGCAAAATTAGAACAATGAAAAATGATTTAGGTGAATCGATTGTTGAAGCCGGGCCATCAACTCCTGTTGAAGTTACTGGTATTTCTGATAATCCATCTGCTGGTGATAAATTTATGGCCTTTGAAACCGAAGCTAAAGCTAAAGAAATAGCAGATAAAAGAAAAAATTTAGCAAGAAGCAAATATAATAACGATGTTGTTTCTTTAGACGATTTATTTAAGAAAATTGAATCTGGTCAAAGAGAAGTAAATGTTGTTTTAAAATGTGATGTCAGAGGTAGTGAAGAAGCTGTTAAAAATGCTTTACAAAAAATTCAAGTTGGTGATGTAGTCGTCAATGTTATTCGTAGTGGCATCGGTACCATAACTGAAAGTGATGTTGTTTTAGCTAATGCTTCTAATGCTCTTATTATTGGTTTTAATGTTGTACCAAGTAATATTACTAAAGAAATAGCTAAAGAATATAATGTTGATATCAGACTTTATACAATTATTTATAAATTAGTTGAAGACATGGAACAAGCTATGAATGGAATGCTCGATCCAGAATATGAAGAAAAAATCTTAGGAACACTAGAAATAAGAAAAATATTTAAATTTTCAAAAATTGGTAATATAGCTGGTTGTTATGTAACTGATGGTATGATTAAAAATAATGTTAGTGTAAGAGTTATTCGGGATGGTATTGTAATAGCCACAGATAAAATATCTTCTTTGCAACGTGGTAAAGAAGCTGTCAAAGAAATGAAAAAAGGTTTTGAATGCGGTGTTACTTTAGAAACATTTAATGATATTAAAGAAGGCGATGTCATCGAAGCTTATGAAATGGTTGAGGTTAAACATGCCTAGTCATAAAATAGAAAGAATTGCCAGTGATATTATTAAATATTTAAGTAATATCTTATTAACTGAAACCGATGATGAGCTTCTAAAATCAATAACTTTAACTGATATCGAAGTTAGTAAAGATTTAAGTTATGCTAAAGTTTATTTTACAACTATTTTAGATATGCCTCATGAACAAATTACCAAAGAAATGAATGAAGCTTCCCCTTTCTTAAGAGGCAAATTAGCTAAAGTTTTAGAAGTAAGAAATATTCCTGAATTAAAATTTATTTATGACGAAACTATTGAATATGCTACTAAAATCGAAAAAATAATTAAAGATATTCATAGTAGTTAGGATTTTTATGAAGTATGAAGAAATTGCAGTAAGTGTTTTAAATGATAGTAAAATTACTAAAGAAGAAGAATTATTTTTAAAAAACATATATGAAAAATTCTTTATAGAATTATATGGTGATGATTATAATACTTATCTTCATTTAGCTTTACATGGTTCAAAGTTATATCGGCGTAGTTTAAATGTTTTAGAGTCTATTCAAGAAAATAATAATATCAGGCTTCTAAAAATAACGATGGCTGAAAAATTAATTGGTTTTGGCCGAATAGTTATTGATATAAATAAAATGGCTGTTCCGGAAATTGTTTTAAATAATTTTACTAAAGAAGAAGAAGCCTCTATTTATGAAATGATTATTGAACAAATCATTGCTTATGGAAAATTAATAGGTATTAAAAAGTTAGCTATTGAAGTCCCTAAAGATAAAGTCAGAATATTAGCTCGCATGCAAACGAAATGGGGCTTCTCTGAAAATCCTGAAGATATTGAAATAACTAATAAAAATTACACCTATTATTTAACAAAAGATATCGAGTGATAATATGAATATTGGAATAATTGTTAATAAAGAAAAAGATTATACTAGCAGAGATGTAGTTAACAAGTTAAATAAATTATTAAATACTAAGAAAATTGGTCATACAGGTACTTTAGATCCAATGGCAACAGGAGTTTTAGTATGCCTAGTTGGTAAATATACAAAATTAGTAAATATGTTAGAAATGGCTGATAAAGAGTATATAGCTAGTATTTTAATCGGTAAGAAAACTGATACTTTAGATATAACTGGTAATATTTTAGAAGAAGAAGTACCTCGAAAGTTAAATGAAGATGAGATTAAATTAGTTTTAAATAAATTAAAAGGTAAATATAAGCAAACAATACCACTTTATTCTGCTAAACATGTTAATGGTAAAAGATTATACGAATATGCGAGATGTAATCAAGAAGTTAAACTCCCCCAAAATATTGTAGAAATTAAAAATTTAGAATTAATTAGTTATAATGATAATATTATAACTATTAAATGTGTAGTCAGCAAAGGTACTTATATTAGAAGCTTAATTCAAACGATATGTACCGAATTAAATGTTTTAGGTTGTATGAATAGTTTAGAAAGAACTAGAGTAGGTAAATTTAAAATAAAAGATGCTTTTAAATTAGAAGATATTAAAAATGGTAATTATAAAAAATTAAAATTAGAAGATATTTTAGATGTGCAAATTAAAAAGTTAGATAAAACTTTAGAAAAAAAAGTAATTAATGGAAATAAACTAATATTAAATTTAGATGGTTATATTTTATTTCAAAAAGATAATCGAGATATAGCTCTTTACCAATTTATTAATGGTTTAGGAACTTTACAAATACTATTTTAAAACTGTGATGAGCAGTTTTTTGTTGTAAAGTGAATAAAAACATATAACAAACAAATTGACTTATTAAAAAATAATAGATATAATTTAAACAAGATATGCAGTATATAATGAGAATAAAGAAAGAGGTTAATAATGAAAAAACAACTAAAATATTTTAGTTTGTTGATACTATTAGTATCAACAAACTAAAATATTTTAGTTTGTTGATACTATTAGTATCAACAATAATAATACTTATACCAGATAAGAGCAATAATAAAATGGCAGTAGATGAAGTAAAGATTAAAAATCAAGTAAGAAAAGATAATACATTTGCTATGTATGTAAAAAAAGAAGATAAATATGAACCATACACAGGAAGTGACATGTTTCCAGATAGTAATCTATATACATTAAACTTAGATGAAAGTGGTTGTATGGATAGTAATGGCAAAAAAATAGAGGGAATATTATCAAATGATAATAATAAAGTAACAGTAACAAGTAGTCAAACGGTATATTGCTATTTATATTTCGATGAAAAAACATTATTAGGTGGAAATTATGTTGCCAATAAGAAATCAAAAGGCTTACAAGAAACAAATACAGGAAGTTTACAATATCGTTATGTTGGAACAGAAGTAGATAATTATATATGTATAGATCCCAATGTAGGAGAAGGAACATGTAATGAAAATTATCTGTATAGAATAATTGGTACAACAAGTGAAGGAAATTTAAAATTAATTAAGGCAACTGCTTATAATACATCAACAATGTGGAATTCAAGTTATTACTTAGATTATCAATGGAGTCAAGGTGATTTAGGAACAGAATTAAATAGTGAATCATTTTTAAATAATGCATCATATATTCCTCAAACATTAAAAACAAAGATAATAAATATGAGCTGGAACCAAGGTTCAGTATCAACCGAAACAAATACCGGGCAAGAAGTATATGATGCAGAAAATACTACACAAGATAATACAAGTACGCAAATAGGTTTAATGTATTTAAGTGATTATTATTATGCCGAAAATAATGCAGGAACAACAAATTGTCAATCTACATCATCATGTAATAACTGGTTAAAAGATTCATCTAATAATCAATGGACAATAACACGGTTTCGTGGTGATGACGGATATGGTGCATGGTTAATAATTTCATCTGGCAGTCTTGATCACTGGGATACAAATAATTCTAATGCAGCTTATCCAGTCTTCTATCTTTCAGCCGATATAAAGGTGTCTGGAGAAGGAACAACAAGTAATCCATTTAAAATAGCATTATAGATAAGAAAAATAACAATCGTGAAAGAAAACACGTTAAAACTAATTAACTTAATCCTAGGAAGGTATAAAAACATACTTTCCTCTTTTATTATGAAAAATTAAAAATACTCTTTCTACTTTTTATAATTTATGAGATAATAATAATATGAATACATATTTAATTATTAGTGATACAATTTATTTTCGTGATAGTATTTTAAAAGAATTAAAAAAAGATATAGATAACATAATCACTTTTAATTTAGCTGAAAATACTTTAGATGAAGTTTTAGAAGAAGCTTCATATTTTTCCATGTTTGCTGAAGAAAAATGTATTATTATTAAGAATGCTAACTTTTTTCTAGCTAGTAAAAAAGATGAAACTAAAAAGAATAAAGAAGATAGTGATAAATTAAAAAAATATTTAGCTAAAGAAAATGAATTAACTAAATTAATATTTATTGTTGATGGTAAAGTAGATACTAAAAAAAGTATTTATAATACAATTAAAGAACATAATCATGTTTATGAAAATACCAAAATGACTAAAACAGAGATGAAAAATATTTTAAGTCAAATTGTTACTGATCATAAATTTACTGTTGATGATAAGAGTTTATGGTATATTTTAAATAATTCTTTAAGTAATTTAGATTTAGCTATTGCTGAATTAAATAAAATATTTAATTATTATGATAAACCATGTCATATTGCTTATGAAGATGTTTTAAATTTAGTTTGTAAAAGTGTAACTGAAAATAATTTTAAATTAGTAGATAGCATTATTTCAAAAAATTTAGAAGAATCTTTAATAAATTTAGAAGAAATAAAACTTTTTAAAGTGGAACCAACAGTTATTTTAAGTTTATTATATCGAGAATTTAAATTAATGCTTAGTACTTTACTTTATCGTGAAAATCGGTATAATATTAAAGAAATTTTAATTAATTTGAAATTAGCTGAATGGCAATTTAACAAAGTAGATAATAATTTAAGAATGTATAATAAAGAAGAGATTATGGATAATATTGTCAAATTAGCTGAATTAGATTATAAATGTAAAAGTGGTTTAATTAATAAAGATGTTGTTTTAATAGAATATATATTTTGGTTGTGTTAGAGGTGATTTAATGGAAACTGTTGTTGTTGGTATGAGTGGGGGAGTTGATAGTGCCGTTGCAGCTTATCTTTTAAAAAAAGAAGGTTACAATGTTATTGGCCTTTTTATGCGGAATTGGGATAGTACAGTTAATGGGGAAGATTTTGAAAATCCCGATAATATTTGTCCGCAAGAAAAAGATTATAATGATGCCAAAAAAGTTTGTGAAACCTTGGCTATACCTTTACATCGTGTCGATTTCATTAAAGAATATTGGGATTATGTTTTTAAATATTTTTTAGAAGAATTAAAAAAAGGTCGTACTCCTAATCCGGATATGTTATGTAATAAATATATTAAATTTGATTTATTTAAAAAAGAAGCTAAAAAATTAGGAGCAGATTATATTGCTACAGGTCATTATGCAAGAATTGTGAAGAATCGTCTTTTAAGGGCAGTTGATTTGAATAAAGATCAAACTTACTTTTTAGCTGATGTAACAGTTGATGAATTAAAAGATGTCATGTTTCCAATTGGCAATTTAACAAAACCGGAAGTTAGAAAAATAGCCGAAGAACAACATTTAGCCGTTGCTACTAAAAAAGATTCCACTGGTATTTGCTTTATTGGCGAACGTAATTTCCAAAAATTTATTCAAAATTATTTAAAAGAAAATAAAGGACCAATAATTGATATAAAAACTAAAGAAGTGATTGGTGAACATCATGGCCTTATGAATTATACTATCGGTCAACGTAAAAATGTTGGCATTTCTGGTAATACTGAAAGACATTTTGTGTGTGGGAAAGATTTAGAGAAAAATATTTTATATGTTACTATTGGCGATGAAGAATATTTATATAGTGATGCTTGTTTAATTGATAATGTTAATTTTATAAGTAGTACGCATCCCACTTTTTGTACCGCTAAATTCCGTTATCGCGGTGAAGATATTCCCGTAACTTTAGAGTATTTAGAAAATAATGAGATTTTAGTAAAATATCCAAGCAAGGCTAAAGCAGTTACTCCTGGTCAAGCTTGTGTTTTGTATCTTGGGGAAGAATGCTTAGGTTGTGGCTTTATTAAAACCGTTTATAAAAATGCCGAAAAGTTATGGTATTTATAAATTTTTCGTAAATTTATGAACATAATAGAAGTTTAAAAAGACTACTAAAACAATATTTGCAATTTCAGAAGCAATTAAAGAATACATGCCAATATGCATTAAAGAAGTGAGTGCTAAAACGCCTAACTTGACAATTACGCCAATAATCGTTATTTTCATCGTAATATGGGCTTTATTAATAGCTTGTAAAAAACTCATTAATATAGCTTCTAAATAAAAAAGAGGAAATATTGGGGTTAATATTTTAATATAATTAAGTCCTAAACTAGTATTATATAAAGATTTTAAAATAACATCATCAAAGAAATATAAAATAATTGAATAGCCTATCCCAATAAATAAAGCAAATGCTAAAGCTTCTTTTAATCTTTTTAACATTGAAGAATTGTCACGATCTTGTAAATGTTTGCTTATTTCTGGAACTAAAGCTGAAGAAATGGCAGTAATAAAGAAAGATGGTACAGTTAATATTGTAATAGTATAAGCATTATAAGCTCCGTACTGAATCAGTATATATTCATTAGAATAGCCGGAAAATAATAAGAGATTAGTTAAGATAATTGGTTCAAAGAAATAGCCAATATTACCGATAATTCGGGAAGATACTGTAGGAAGAGAGATACTTAAAATACTTTTAAAAGTACTTTTACTAGGAATTAAATTTTGTTTCTTTATTTTAATATTTTTCGGCAAAAACAATAGATTGACAAATATTGATACTATTTCTTCGATAAAAGAAAATACAAAGAGAGATGAGGCAGCTAAAATTTCACTTTTTGCCATTAAAGGTGGTACAAATAAATAAATAAGTACGCCTCTTACTAATTGTTCGATAATATTTGAGACAACATTAGGTATCATATTTTGTTTTCCATAATAATATCCTTTAATAATACTAGATAAAGAGATAATAGGAAAAGTTAAACTCATGGCAATAATCAGTAAATAACATCTTTCTTCGTGTAATAGATTAATAGCAATAAATTTTGCACAAAAGAGCATGACTATCACTACAAAGAAATTAATACTCATAATTAAAATAGTGGAAGTAGAAATTATTTTTAAATTACTTTCTTTACTTTCCGCAACCAACTTGGAAATCGTAATTGGTAAAGCCATTGTGGCAATAGTAATTAAAAGTGAATAAGTGGGAGTTACTAATGAATAAAGTCCTAAAACTTCAGCTCCCACAATTCTGGTATAAATAATTCGGATAATAAAGCCTAATATTTTAGTAATTATACCCCCAATAATTAAAATAATAGTTGATTTTAAAAATATATTTTTCTTCTTCATAAAACTCCTTTAAAAGTTTAAAAAAATAATATATAATAAATATATGAAAGCAAGGTGGTATTTATGGCAGATAATCCAGAAAAATTTACTTCTGTAACAGAATTATATACTAGATTATTACCAGCTTTAAATGCTAAACTAAGCGAATTTAAAAGATTGAAAATAACGGATTTGACACCGGTTAATCTATGGAATTATTGTTTAGATAAAAAATGGGTTAATAAAAAAGATTTAGGAATCCATGATTTAGTAGATGATATTCTAAATATTGATATTTTAGAGATAAAAGAATATCTAAAAAATAAAAATTAATAAGGAATGATGATAATGCATGATGAATTTATATCATATGAAATAGTTAAAAAAAGATTAATAGATAAATATAAAGATTCTTTAGATAAAATTGAGAAAGCTTATCTTTATGCTTCAAAAGTCCATGAAGGTACCTATCGTTTATCCGGAGATCCTTTTATTACACATCCATTACATGTTGCTAATATTTTAATCGATTTAAATGTCGATGATATAACTATTATTGCTGCTTTATTACATGAAGTTTTAAATAGTAGTGATGATATTACGAAAGAAGATATTGAAAAAGAATTTGGAAGTGAAGTAGCTTTAATTGTCGATAGTGTATCTAAAATTAATAAATTAGAATTAATGGATGATTCAGAAGTATCAGCTGTATATTTAAGAAAAGTATTAGTAGGTTTAGCTGAAGATCCACGGGTCTTATATTTAAAATTAGCTGACCGTTTACATAATATGCGAACTAATTGGGCTGTCAAAGAAGAAAAACAAAAAGATAAAGCTAGGGAAACTATGGCTGTTTTAGTTCCAATTGCACATCGTTTAGGTATTAATTCTATTAAAAGTGAATTAGAGAATATATGCTTAAAAATTTTAAAACCAGGTGTTTATGAAGATATCTTAGAAAGACTTAATAAAACAACCTTAGAACTTAATGATAACTTAGAAGAAATGAAAGAAAGTTTATCACATTTATTACAAGAAAATGATATTCCTTATGAAATAAAGGGTCGGGTTAAAAGTGTTTATAGTATCTATAATAAATTAAATAACGGAAAAAGATGGGATCAAATTTATGATATTTTAGCTTTAAGAATATTCGTAGAAAAAGAAACTGATTGTTATCGGGTTATTGGACTAATCCATTCTAAATATCGTCCCGTTCCTAAAAGATTTAAAGATTATATAGCTAATCCTAAAGAAAATATGTATCAAAGTTTACATACTACTGTGTTTGGTTCTGATGGCGAAGTTTATGAAGTTCAAGTGCGAACTTATGAAATGGATGAAATAGCAGAAAAAGGTATCGCGTCCCATTGGTCATATAAAGAAAAAGGAACGAAAAAAGTTCAGGCAATTATGGAACAAAAATTAGAAATGTTTCGTAATATTATTGAAACAAATAGTGATGAATCTGACACATCTTTTGCTTCATCCATGGAAGCTAATCTTTTAGGAGAATTAATTTATGTTTTTACCCCTAAGGGTGATGTTATAGAACTTCCTAAAGATGCTACTCCAGTCGATTTTGCTTATCGTATTCATAGTGGGATTGGTGATACAACCGTCGGAGCGATTGTCAATGATAATATTGTCCCTTTATCTTATAATTTACAAAATAATGATATAGTAAAGGTTATTACTAATAAAAATGCTACTCCTAATGAAGATTGGTTAAATTTTGTTAAAACACAACAAGCAAAATCCAAGATTAAATCTTATTTTAGTAAAAAAGATCGTGAAAATTATATCGCGAAAGGTAAAAATATTTTAGAAAAAGAAATTCGAAAAAGAAAATTATCTTTTAATGATATTATTAATGATAATAATTTAAAGAAAATTTTTGCTGATTTAAAAATGAATGATTTAGATGAATTGTATTTATCAATTGGTTCTTTACGTTTTACTGCTGGTTACATTATTAATTTAACTAAAGAAGATAAAAATAATGTTGAAGATGTCTTAATGGAAAGAGTTAGTAAAAAGAATTTAGCTAATACTAAAGATGATATTATTGTCGATGGTAATACTAATATTCTTTATTCTTTAGCTAAATGTTGTATGCCAGTTAAAGGTGATGCCATAGTAGGTTTTATTACAAAAGGAGAAGGTGTTTCTGTTCATAAAAGTACTTGTAATAATGTTATACATAAAGAAGATAAATTAATTAAAGTAGAATGGAATCCTAATTGTAATAATACTTATTACAGTATTGTTAAAATTATTAGTACTAATAATTCAAACTTTTTAATGGATTTAATTAGTGAATCTACTAGAATGAAAATAGCTATAGCTGAGATTAAAAACCATGATACTGATGAAGGAGTAATATGTACGGTTATGGTACGGGTTAAAGATAAAGATGAGTTAGATAAATTTAAAAAACAAATTGCTAAATTTAAAGGAATTGAAGTGATGGATATATGAAAGTAGTAATTCAAAGGAGTAAAAACAGTAATGTAGTTATTGATAATAAAATATATAATAGTATTGATGCTGGACTCGTCATATTATCTTGTTTTACAGAAGGTGATGATGAAACTGATATCGATTATATTGTAAAAAAAATTGTTAATTTACGAATTTTTGATGATGAAAATGGAATTATGAATAAAAGTATTTTAGATACTAAAGGTCGTATTTTATCTATTAGTCAATTTACCTTATATGCTGATACTAAAAAAGGTAATCGCCCTAGTTATATTAAAGCTTTAAATGGTCAAGAAGCTAGTAAATTATATGATTTATTTAATCAAAAATTAAATGCTCTAGTTCCCACTGTAACTGGCATTTTTGGAGCTGAAATGATTGTTAATATAACTAATGATGGACCTATAACTATTATAATTGATAGTAAAAATAAATAATATATTTTAATGAGATAATAGAAATATTGTCTTTTTAAATGTCGAAAAATAAGAAGTTTTGACATCATTTGTCGAAAGTATTGCAAGTAGTAAAATAAAAGCTAAAATAAGTAACTCGAGAAAGAGAGAAGAAGATAATGCGTAAAAAATTTTATACTTTGAATAATGATCGAATGTTTAAGACAATTATGTTAAATGATAATAATGAATTATTAGAAAAAATAATTAGTGATATTTTAGAAGAAAAAATAACTATTAAAATAGTAAAACCAACTGAATTACCAATTCTAAATATGGGGATGAAATTAAATGTCTTAGATGTTGTAGTAGAAACGGAAAATCATGAAACAATAAATGTGGAAGTAAATCCTTGTTTTGATGAAATAATAAAGAAAAGAAATATTATCTATTTAGCTACTTTGTGTAGTCAAATAGCAAAGAAAGGTAAATTATTAGAAGATAATAAAATAATCCAAATCAATTTAAATTATAATGATATTGGTCATTTAAAAGAAGATTATATGTTAATAGATAGAATAAATGGTGGGGTATATAGTGAAGACATTCGGATAATCAATGTCAATCTTGTAGAATATAAAAGAATGTGGTATGATAAAAATATCCAAGGGGATTTAGAACATATCTATTTAGTAATGTTAAGTGCTAGTAAAGAAGAAATAGAAAAATTAAGTAAGCAAGATAAATTAGTAAGGGAGGTCGAGGAAAAAATGTTTGTAATCAATGATGATGATAGTATAACAAGATTAGTATCTTATGAAGAAGAAGCCAAAATGATTCAAGAAGCCAGAGAACGTTATGCTAGACATGATAATTCTTTAGAAATAGCTAAAAATATGTTAAAGAAAGGCATGACAATCAAAGATATAGAAGAAATTACTGGTTTAAAGGAGGAAGAAATCCAAAAATTAGAAAGTAGCATTAATGTTCAAAAAAATAAAGATTAATTCTCCCAATTTCCCAGATTAAATCACTTCTTTTTTAAAAACTATTATGATATAATGTTTAAGATGGTGGTTGGAAATGAAATTCATAAAAACATACAATTTAGAAGGAATTAATCAAGAATTATTAGATGAGGCTCTTACTCATAGTAGTTATTCCAATGAACATAGAAATACTATAAATTATGAAAGATTAGAATATTTAGGCGATGCCGTTTTAGAACTTTTTACTAGTGAATATTTTTATTTAAATACTGATTATCCTGAAGGAGTAATGACTAAAAAAAGAGCTGGTTTTGTTTGTGAACAAGCCTTAGCTCAATACTCAAAAGATATTGGTTTAGATAAATATATTAAAGTTGGCCATGGACAAAGTAATAATGTAAATGATACAATCATCGCTGATGTTTTCGAAAGTGTTTTAGGAGCTATTTATTTAAGTTTTGGCTTTCAAAAAGCCCAAGAATATTTAACTAGGATTATGATTCCCTATATAAAAAAAGATTTTGAATTTTTTGGCGATTATAAAACCAAGTTACAAGAATATGTCCAAACTGATAAAAAATCTTTAGAATATGTGTTAGTTAATGAATATGGCGAAGCTCATGATAAAACATTTGAATATGTTGTCAAAATAGATAATATTATCTATGGTCGTGGGATAGGTAAAAGTAAAAAAGAAGCCGAGCAAAAAGCCGCCTATGATGCTTATCGGAAAAGTGCAAAGTGAGTTGTTAGAGGTATGTATTTAAAAAGTATTAAAATAGATGGTTTTAAATCTTTTGCGGAAAAGACTGTATTTGAATTTAAGAAGGGAATAACCGCTATAGTAGGACCTAATGGTTCTGGTAAAAGTAATATTGTTGATGCCATTCGTTGGGTTTTAGGTGAACAATCAGTTAAATCATTACGTGGATCTTCTTCAATGAGTGATGTTATATTTGCTGGTTCTTTATATAAAGAGGCATTAAATAAAGCTGCGGTAACTTTAACTTTTGATAATAGTGATAATTATTTACATAGTGAGTTTAAAGAAATCGAAGTTAAAAGAATAGTCTATAAAAATGGTGAGAATGAATATTATATTAATAATAGTAAAGTTAGATTAAAAGACATTACTGATTTATTTATTGATTCTGGTTCTAGCAGTGATGCTTTTAATATTATTTCTCAAGGAACAGTTACCGATATTGTTAATTCCAAGCCAATTGAACGTCGGCTTATTTTTGAAAATGCTGCAGGAGTTTTAAAATATAAAAAACGAAAAGAAGAATCTTTAAAAAAAATGGCCAAAGCTAGCGACAATTTAGCTAGTGTTAATTTAGTTATTGAAGAATTACAGACTTCCTTAGAACCTTTAAAAAAACAAGCTAGTATAGCTACGCAGTATTTAGAATTAAAAGATAATTTAAAAAATATAGAATGTGCCCTAATTACGAAAGATATTACGGAACTTAATAAAGAATATAATACTTTTTTAGCTAAAGAAAAAGAATTAACTTTAAAATTAGAAGGAATGAATACTAGTAGTAATACTGAAGAATTAGAAAAAATAAAATTAGATATTTATAAAGTCGATGATGAAATTAATATTTTAAATAAAAAATTAATTAGTTTAACAGAAGAAATAGCCCGTTTAGATAGTGAAAAAAGAATTACCGTTGAAAGATGTAAATATGAATATAGCGATGATAAAATTAAAAATAATTTAATTAATTTAAAAGAAAATGAATTAAATATTATTAAAGAAATAGAAATAGTTAATAATGAAATAGATATATTAAATAAAGAGATTAAAGAAAAAAATGAATTAAATAATAATTATGTTTTCGAAAACAATAGTAATAATTTAAAAATAACTAGTTATGAAGAAGAATTAAATGATTTAGTTAAAGAAAAGCTAGTTAAAGAAAACCAAATAAATATTACAGAAGCTAATATTTTAAATAATGAAGGCTTACCTTTAAGTGTTAAAAACATTTTAAATAATACTCGTCTAACCGGTATTCATAATACCATAGGTAATTTAATTAAAGTTCCTGATGAATACAATCTTTGTTTAGATGTTGTTTTAGGAAATGCCAAAAATTTCTTAATAGTTGATAACGAAGAAGCTGCTAAAATGGCCATTAACTATTTAAAAGAAAAACAAATTGGCCGGGCTACATTCTTACCTTTAAATATTATTAAATCACGTTATATCGATACTTTTACTAAAGAAAGATTAATTAACATTAATGGTTATGTTGGCTTACTATCAGATTTAATAGAATATGATAAAAAATATCAAAATATTATAGAGAATCAACTAGGCAACGTTATTGTAGCTAAAGATATTGATAGTATGAATGTAATAGCTAGAATTATGGAGTATAAATACCGAGTTGTTGCTTTAGATGGTAGTATTATTTATGCTGGTGGTTCAATAAGTGGTGGTAATAATAAGAAGAATAATTTTAATAATTTAAGAGGAGAATTAGAAAAATTAAAAAATAGTTATAATAATATTCAAGATAGGATTACTAACTTAGAAAATAATTTAAAAGAATTAAATAATGATAAAGAAATCATAAATAAGAAAATTTTAGAATTAAAAGAAGTTATTGTTAGTAAAGAAATGTTACGTGTTAATAAAATGAATTTATTAGCTACTAAAGAAGAACAATTAAAAGTAATAAAAAATGATATTCAAGGTATTAATGCTCTGCAAACTAACAGCTTAGATCAAACATTGACAAATATTATGACTAAGTTAAATGATTTAAATATTGAAAAAGAAAAGTTAGAACAAAATTTACAAAGTTTGAAAGATACTAAAGATGATTTAAATAATCATTTAAGTGAATTAGAAAATATTAGTAATAAAATTAATGCTGAATATAAAATAGTAGCTAATGAACTTAATAATGCTTCTGTAAATGTTGGTAAATTAAATGTTAAATTAGATAATTTATTACTTACTTTAAATGAAGAGTATAATATGACTTATGAATATGCTCAAAATCATTTTATATTAGATATTGAAGAAAACTTAGCTAGAGCTAATGTTCAAAAAATTAAACAAGATATAAAATCTTTAGGGGAAGTTAATACAGGTAGTATAGAAGAATACAAAAGAATTAATGAAAGATATGAATTTTTAACTAATCAAAAAAATGATTTGGAAACTTCAATTACTGGTTTAAAAACAATAATTAGTGATATGGATAATATTATGACTGAAAGATTTAAAACTACTTTTGCAGCTATAGCCCAAGAATTTAGTAAAGTATTTAAAATAATGTTCCAAGGTGGAGTTGGTAAGTTAGAATTAACCGATCCTAATGATTATTTAAATACTGGTATCGAAATGATAGTTATTCCTCCTGGTAAAAAATTACATAATACCCAAAGTTTATCAGGCGGTGAAAAAAGTTTAACTGCTATTTGTCTATTGTTTGCCATTTTAAATGTTGCTCCCGTTCCATTTATTGTTTTAGATGAAGTTGAAGCCGCTTTAGATGAAGTAAATGTCGATTTATTTGGAGAATATTTAAATAAAAAGAAATTAGATAGTCAATATATATTAATTACTCATAAAAAAAGAATGATGGAATATGCTGATGTTTTATATGGTATTACGATGCAAAATGCGGGAGTTTCTAAAGTAGTAGGAGTCGAATTACAAAATATTTAGGAGGTTATAATGGATAGTAAAAAATATTTAAATCAAGAGGTTTTAGTTAAAATAGATCGTCCTCTTGCTTCCAAACATCCCAAACATGGTTTTATTTATTTAGTGAATTACGGCTATATTCCTAATACCATAAGTGGTGATGGAGAAGAGTTAGATGTTTATGTTTTAGGTGTATTTGAGCCAGTTACAGAATTCAGGGGAAAAGTAATTGCCATAATTCATCGCTTAAATGATAATGATGATAAACTAGTCGTCGTACCAAATAGCAAAAATTATAGTGACGATGCCATTAGAGCTCTAACTGAATTTCAAGAAAGATTTTTTGAATCAGAAATCATACGTTAAAATAAAAAATGCGTTAAATTTCGCGCATTTTTTCTTTATCTTTAAAAGGATTTTTGGCATCAATTTTGTCAACAAATAAAATTCCGTTTAGATGGTCCATTTCATGTTGAAAGGCTACCGATAAATCTTCCCGCACCCGTAGTTCTTGTCTTTGACCATCTCGGTCTTGATATGATATGCGCATTCGAGCATACCTTGGTACAATTCCAGTTACCTCTCTGTTAACAGATAAACAGCCTTCACCCTCACCGACATAAATTAACTCTTCACTATGGCTAAGCATCTTAGGATTGATAATAACATAATTTTCAAATTTCTCATCATCAACTTCTTCAACGATGACAAAAATATTTTTAGGAATACCTAATTGAATAAAGGCAAGTCCCATCCCCGGTCTTAAATTATACTTAGTATAATATTTCTCAATTTGACTCATCGTTAAATAAGTAATAATATCATCAATTATTTTTTGATCTTCTTCAGTTAGAGGAAAAGTTACTTCTTTACTTATTTTTCTTAAAGTTTTATCTTTTTCATCTAATATTTTAATTTTTGGTAAAATCATTTTTTTAACCTCCTTGAAATTTTCAAATTTTCTTTTTCTTCTTCTGCTATTAAAGTTTGCAGTTCGGCAATTTTCTTTTGATATATTTGATATTCTTCCCAAGAACGATCCGGATTATTTAATAAAGTTTCATAATGTTGTAATTCTAATTGTAATAAAGAACTATCTTCTTTTCTGGTTATCTCTTTATTTTGTTTAAAATTTCTTTGGAAATTAATAGCAAACATCGCTAAATCACGAAGGCGAGTAAAATCCTGTTCCAAAGGATTAGATTTTTTACGAGAATAGTTAGCAATAAAATATTCCATTTCGATAGCGCCTTCATTTCTTAGTAAATAATTACTTTTAAAATTTTGATAGTTATAATATAAGAAATCTAAAGAATTTTGAAAAATCGGCACATTTTTTAAATATAAATAATATTTTTCCAAAAATTCTGTCATAAATTCCTCATTAGTAAGATGGAAAATATAATAATAGAGAAGAGTTTGGGGATTATAAAATTCTTTATCTAACGAATAAGAAAGACCATATGGCAATAATTTAGGCTGAGCAGTCTTATTTTTGTAATAACAAATTCCCAAAGTACCATTTTGATAAGATTTAGGTATTAAGTTTAAGTAAATTAAATAATTTAATAGCTCTTCTTCACTGACAAATTCATGGGTAAAGTTAACAATGTCCTTTAAATTTTTTTCGTTTAAATTATTTGAATGCCAAAATTGCGAATAATTATGTATTTCATATATATGATTATTTTTTAAAATTACCAAACAATATCGCATATTAATCCCCTTAATCTTTTTAATTATATCACATTTTCCAGCATGTGTCAAAATATGTCAAATTAGTTGTCGGTTAAATTTACTTTTAAAATTCTTTATTTTATGGTATGATTATAAAAGGTGTTTGCTATGCAAGAAAAAAATATCCGAAATTTTTCAATTATTGCCCATATTGATCATGGGAAAAGCACTTTAGCTGATCGTATTTTAGAATTAACCGGTGCTGTATCTAAAAGAGAGATGAAAGAACAACTTTTAGACAGTATGGATATTGAAAGAGAACGCGGAATAACAATTAAACTTAATACCGTTAAATTAAAATATCAATATCAAAATAAAGAATATATTTTAAATTTAATTGATACTCCAGGACATGTCGATTTTTCTTATGAAGTATCCCGTAGTCTTGCAGCCTGTGAAGGGGCTATTTTAATTGTTGATGCTGCCCAAGGAATTGAAGCTCAAACTTTAGCTAATCTTTATTTAGCGATGGCCCAAGATTTAAAGATTATTCCTGTTATTAATAAAATAGATTTACCCAATGCTGATATTCCTAAAGTAACCAAAGAATTACATGATATTTTAGGTTTTAAAGAAGAAGAAATAATTTTATGTAGTGGTAAAACTGGCGAAGGTGTTAAAGAACTTTTAGATGCTATTGTCGAAAGAATTCCTGCTCCCCAAGTTAATTTAGATAAACCAACTAGAGCCTTAATCTACGATTCATATTTTGATAGTTATAAAGGTGTCGTTTTATTAATTAAAGTTGTGGATGGCAAAATTAAAATTAAAGATAAAATTAAAATGTTAGCTACTAATAAAGTTTTTGAGGTAACCGAATTAGGTGTTAAAACACCCAAAGAAGAATTACTTAATACTTTAGAGAGTGGTGAAGTAGGTTTTTTAGCTGGTGCTATTAAAGATATTTCTAGTGTTCATGTCGGTGATACTATTACAGTTTTAGATAATCCTGCCACTGAACCTTTAGCTGGCTATGCGAAAATGAAACCAATGGTTTATTCTGGTATATATCCCGTTGAAGCCTCAAAATATGATCTTTTAAAAGAAGCTTTAAATAAATTAAAACTAAATGATGCTTCTTTAACTTTTGAAAGTGTAACAAGTGAAGCTTTAGGTTTTGGCTTCCACACTGGTTTTTTAGGCTTATTACATTCCGAAATTATTACCACCCGCTTAGAAAGAGAATTTAATTTAGATATTGTAGTAACTAGTCCCACCGTTGTCTATAATGCCTATCTAACTGATGGCAGTATGGTAGTAGTAGATAATCCTAGTAAAATGCCTGATAGAGAAAAGATTTTAAAAATTGAAGAACCTTTTATTTATACGAATATTATTGCTCCTGCATCTTATGTTGGCAGTATTATGGAACTTTGTCAAAATAAAAGAGGCCTTTATAAAACCATTGATTATATTAACGATACAAGAGTTAATATTCATTATGAAATTCCTCTATCTGAAGTTGTTTATGATTTTTATGATAAATTAAAAAGTCGAACTAACGGTTATGCCTCATTTGATTATGAATTAATTGGTTATAAAGAAAGTGATTTAGTCAAAATGGATATTCTCCTTAATGGGGAAAAAGTCGATGCCTTATCTTTAATTATTCATAAAGATTTTGCTTATAATAAAGGTAAATATATTACTGAAAAGTTGAAGAAAGTGATTCCAAGACAAATGTTTCAAGTTAGTATTCAAGCCGCAATTGGTTCTAAAATTATTGCTAGAGAAAATATTAGTGCTATGCGAAAAAATGTGTTAGCTAAGTGTTATGGTGGTGACATAACCCGCAAAAGAAAATTATTAGAAGCCCAAAAAGAAGGTAAAAAACGAATGAAAATGGTCGGAAGAGTTGAAGTACCAGCCGAAGCATTTTTAAGTATATTAGGAAGTGATGAATAATGTTTAATGGATATAATGATATAAATAAATCAGTAAGAGAAACAGAAGGGTTAGTAAATTTATTTTTAGAAACTAATTTATCTGATTTGGAATTAGCCAAAAGAATAGGTCTTTCGGCTGCCACAGTTGGAAGAAGATTGACTAATAAGCATTTTATTATGCAGGCTTTTCCAGAAAATGGGGAAGAAATATATAAAAAAGTCCAAAGACAAAGAAAAGACAACTTGATTTGGGGACGTAAATTAGGCGCAGCAGTATCGCAAATTCATAATTATCAAGGTACTAATTATCCGAAATTAAATATTGAATTCTTTTATAAAGAACGTGAAAAACAAGTACAAGCCCTTTTTCATATGGCTTTAACTTTTCGAGTAAAAATAGGTATTTTAGCTAATCTTTTCAATTTAGATGAAGATGAATTATTTAATGATTTAACAAATTATGTTAAAGAAAAAACTGGTCTAGCTAAAGCTTTCTATTATTTATGTAATAATGATTATACTGATGAAGAAGAAGCAATTCATAATTTATTAGCTTTTTATCGTGAGTATTTAGAAGCAATTAGATTAAATGATCGTGTTGCTGCTAAAAATGTAATTAGTAAAATAACCGATATTAAAGCAAAAGAATTTAAAAATAAACCTCGAAAACCAACAGATCGTATTAGTGAAGAAGAAGTAGCTGACCTTTTAAATTATCAATTGAAATATGCTTTATCTGGTAATGCTTTAGCTATGACTTTTAATATTAACCGAGCTAATATAAATTACCGAATATTAGAATATATAAAAGATAAACCAGAATTAAAAAAGCGTTATGAAGATTTATGCGATTATAATTCTTATATAGCGAAAATAAATGTCAATCAAGCCAACAATGCCGATGAATACTTTATAGAGAGGTATAGAAATGGCCATCGCCACCGTTAATGAAATGAGTGTTTATATTCATATTCCTTTCTGTAAAAGTATATGCACCTATTGTGATTTTTGTAAAGTTTTATATAACAAAGAATGGGTAGTAGCTTATTTAAAAAAATTAAAAGATGAAATTACTGATCGCTATATGGGTGAAAATATAAAAACCATTTATATTGGTGGTGGTACCCCTAGTAGTTTATCTTTAAAAGAATTAGAATATCTTTTAAATTTAACTAATATGTTTCATAAAGAAAACTTACAAGAATTTACTTTTGAGTGTAATATTGAAGATATAAATACCGAAATGTTAGATATTTTAGTTAAATATGGGGTTAATCGTTTAAGTATTGGCATTGAATCTTTTAATGAAGAAAATTTAATTCTTATGAAAAGAAACTGTTCTTATAAAGATACTTTAGAAAAATTAAATTTAATTAGAAGTAAAGGCATTAATAATATTAATTTAGACTTAATTTATGCTTTACCAGGTGAAACTTTAAAAATATTAAAACAAGATTTAAAACTATTTCTAAAGTTACCTATTGACCATATCAGTACTTATAGTTTAATGATTTTAGATAATACTTTTCTAGGCTATAAAAGAATTGAAAGTAGTCCTGAAGATATTGATGCTAAAATGTATGATTATATTTGTAAAAAATTAAAAAAAGCTGGCTTTATTCATTATGAAGTTAGCAATTTTGCTAAAAAAGGTTTTGAATCAAAACATAATTTAGTTTATTGGCATAATTTAGAGTATTATGGCTTTGGCTGTGGTGCCTCCGGTTATATTGCTGGGGTGCGATATGATAATACTAGAAGTCTTTCTAATTATTTAAAAGGTGAATTTAAAAGTAGTGATGAATTAGTTTCTAAAGAACGGATGATGGAATACGAACTAATCTTAGGTCTAAGAAAAATGGCTGGCATAAATCTTCAAGATTTTTTTCAAAAATATCATGTTAATATGCAAAATGTTTTTCCAATCAAACCTCTTTTAAAAAGTGGTGAATTAATCATTCAAGATGGTAATTTAAAAATTTCTCCTGATAAAATTTATGTAATGAATGAAATTCTCTTAAAACTAGTATAAGTAATTTATTATTTGAGCATAATATCTCTAGGAATAAGGGAATATTATGCTCAGTGATTTAAAAATCTTAAATGGCAATTTAGAATTAAAATTTGATAAATATAATTATATTTATACCGTTACTGTCGATAGTACTATTAATTCTTTAGAATTTACTTATAAATTAGATAGCGATGCTACTCTAGAAATAATAGATAATGAATTATTAGCTAAAGATAATATAGTTTATTTAAAAGTTACTAATAAAGATTTAGAAGAAACCATTTATACTTTTTATGTTACCAAAAATGCTGAAGTAGTAAGTGGTATTAATAATTATAAAGAAAGCTTAGAATTAAATAAACCTGAAGAATTAGCTCTTTACAAAGTTCAAATTTTATCTATTAGTTTATTTTTTCTAATCATAATTATTTTTACTTTAATGTTTAAAAAGCAAAAAAGTAAATAATAAAATATTAAGTCACATAGTATATTTTACTAGGTGATTTTTTTGTATAAATTAATAAAACATCGAGGTTTACATACCGAAAGTATTAAAGAGAATACTTATGAAGCTATCTTCAATGCTTTTAATGACTCTAAATATGTTGGCGTCGAATTTGATGTCAGAGAAACTTTAGATAATGAATTTGTTATTTTTCATAATAATTTATTTAATGGTAAATTAATAAGTTCTACTTGTCTTTATGAATTGCCTAAATATGTTCCTACTCTAAAAAGTATTTTAAAAATTAAAAGTTCTAAAATCTTTTTAATTGAATTAAAAAACATCACTAGTTTTAATAAGTTAATTAATTTATTGAATAAATATTCTTCTAAAAATCTTTATGTAATGAGCTTTTCTAACAATTTAATCAAAAAAGTTTCCGTCCCTAATAGAACTTATAAAATAGGTATTTTAAATTATATATTAAACACTACTAAAGATATCAATAACTTAGATTTTATTTGTATTTTAAATAGTCTATTAAACGAAAATATTATCAATACTTTTAAAGATAAAGAAATATTTTCTTATGGTTTAAGAGAAAAGTTAAAATATCCCCAAGTTTACTATATTGTTGACTAATTGCTTAAAATCTATTGATTTTTAGAATAATAATGTATTATAATTTAGTTGAAATAGAAAAATAAAAAGGAGAAGAGTTTATGAAATTCAATAAAAGATATCTTTTATTGTTAATACCAGTGGTATTAACAATAAAAGATATCTTTTATTGTTAATACCAGTGGTATTAACAATTATAATTATAAACTATATGTCTTTTGCTAAAAAAGATAATAAGTTATATGATGTAAAATTAAATAATATAGTAGATAAGAATATGTTTGCTATGTATTTAGAGCAAAAACAAGAAGATGGAACAAGTACCTATGTAGCCGATGAAAGAAATACTTGGCCAGAAGAAGGATATACATTTAATAAAACAATGTCAGGATGTATAGATGGTGATGGTAATAAAATAGAAGAAGAAATCTTAACATATGATGAAGAAAATCATATAGCAACTGTAGATACAGGAATAACAGCTTATTGTTATTTGTATTTTGATTTAAAAGTATCAAAAGTATTACCAGAATATGTAGATGATACTACTAAATTATCAACTGGTGATGGATATTTAGTATATCATGATGGAAAAGGAACATATGGTGCTAATGAAGCTGGAGATAATAGTTATCGATTTGCAGGCAATAATCCAAATAATTATGTATGTTTAGATGGTAATAATAATGGTGATGGAGTATGTGATACAACTAAATTATATCGAGTAATAGGATGGTTTCCAAAAGAAGGAGAGCCAACAAAATATGAAATGAAGATAATAAAAAGTGAGTATATAACAGAAGCTGAATTAGGAGGAGGATTAACATCAAAAATATTATCACAATATACAACAGCAACAGATTATACTCCAAGAGCAGATGTAACAAATGCAGTAGGTTTTTATTGGAGTGGAAATAGTTCTATTACATGGAATAACTGGATATCAAGTACATTGAATAAGACATTAAACAATGAAAGTGGAAATTATTTAACAAGTTTAAGCTCATATACGAGTTTAATAGAAAATACAAAGTGGTATATTGGAGGAAATACGTATAATAATATAACAAGACAAAGTAGTATGAAAGCAGCATATGATAATGAATTAGGAGCAAATAAATTAACAAGTTCATCAAGCCAATGTACAGATAACTCACAAAGTTATGTACAATGTACAGATGCCTTATTATATCAAACAAGTAAAGTAGGATTGATGTATGTTACAGAGTATGGTTATGCATCAGCCCCAAGTAATTGGAGTACTCAATTATTTTATTATAATACAAAAGAAAATCGAAGTGAGAATTGGTTGTATAATGGAGTAAATGAATGGACGCTTTCTCGCCAAGCCGACGCTACGTACTATGCGTTGACTGTCGGCAGTAGTGGTTATGTGAGCTGCGTCAGCGTGAACTACTACAGCTATGGCGTGCGTCCGGTCCTTGTACTCAAATCAGAAGCGACAATCAAAAGTGGAGATGGAAGTAAAGAAAGTCCATGGAGAATAAATTTGCAAAGCAGTTAAGCTTGTCTCGCGGTTTGTGCGAGGCAAGCTCCGAAAATGGGGTTTTCAACAAAATGAATATTAAAATTCATATTCGGAAATTAAGTCTGTTTTTTAAAATTTAAATATTAATCATCTTCTAAAAAATATTTAGCTAGCTTTTCATAATTATCTTGACTATTTAAACATGTATCGATTAAATAACCTTTTTCGTGATTAGTTTGATATTCTTTAATGCCTCTAATATAGAAGTCTTTATTTCTATCTTCAATATAAAAAGGCATTATGTCATTATATAAGCATTCTCTAAACATAATCATTCTGCCAACTCTCCCATTTCCATCTTGAAAAGGATGAATACTTTCAAAGCGAACATGAAATTCTATAATATCTTCTATGCTTTTTTAGCAATCTTATCATATCAATTAAGAAGTTTTTGCATATCTTTGGCAACATTTTTGGATGAAGAAGTAGTAATATTACCAACAAAATTTTTCTTACTTTTATATTCGCCCACATTAAACCATTCTTTTTCACTATCACTTAAAGTACCATCTTTTAAGATAAAATGAAATTTTTTAATCATGCTTTCAGAAAGTTTATCATCAATTGTATCTAACATATATTTGAATAAAGTAAAATGATTTTTGATTTCGGTTGCATCTTTTAAAACAATTACTTTATCCTGACTTGTTAAAATTGTCCCTGTATCATAAATACTAGCTGTTTCATCTGGTGTTATAGTTGAGCCTTCAATATAATTATTATTATAAGCAAAATCTATTTGAGTTTTATGATATAAATTTCCTGATAAATTCATCTTTTTTGGGGTAATTAACGCCTTTTTAACTAAACTCAATTCCATATAAATAACACCCTTTCAATATCTGAGCTATTCTTTTATATATTATAATATTTCTTAATTAATTTGCCTACTAATTAAAGTAATATTTCAATTTTATGTTAATTTGTCTAACTTGCGGAAATATCTTAGTAAATAATGCTTTTTTTAATATTTTAGTGTATAATTTAAGTAGGTGATTAGTTTGAAAATGATTATTTCAGCTGGGGGAACAGGTGGTCATATATATCCTGCTTTGGCTATTATCGAAAAGTTTCAAGAAAAAGATCCGAACTTTGAAGTATTATATATTGGTACTCATGATCGGATGGAAAATGAAATAGTTCCCAAAAATGGCATCCCTTATGAAGCTATTAAAATTTATGGCTTTAGCAAAAAGAAAATTGGTCGAGATATTCAAAATCTTGGTTTAATAGTAGCGGCTTATCGTAAATGTCTAAAGATTATGCAAGAATTTAAACCAGATATTGTTGTTGGAGTAGGTGGATATGTCACCATGCCTGTAGTTATGGCAGCCAAAAAATTAGGAATTAAAAGTGTTATTCATGAACAAAATATGTACCCAGGTAAAACTAATAAATTTTTAAGTCGTGGTGTTAATGCTGTTTTTACAACATTTAAAGATAGTGCCAAATATTTTCCTCAAGAAGTAAAATGTATCTATACAGGCCATCCTTGTGCTGATAATGTTTTAAATTTAAAAAGTGCCTCTAAAGAAGCTTTAGGTTTAAATAAAAATAAAAAATTAGTTTTAGTAACTTCCGGTAGTCTAGGTAGTACTGGTTTAAATCAAAAACTATTAGAATTTTTAAATTATTCTAATAAAGAAACCTATGAAGTTTTATTTGTTACTGGTAAAAACAATTATGAAGAATTTATTAAAGATAAACATTTTAGTTCTAATATAAAAATAATACCTTATTTAGATAATATGGCTTCCTTTTTTAAAAATTGTGATTTAGTAATTGCCCGGAGTGGTGCTGGAACTATTATTGAACTTTTAACTAGTCATACTCCTAGTATTTTAATACCTAGTCCTAATGTTGCTAATAATCATCAATATTATAATGCTAAAGATTTAAAAGATAAGAATTTAGCTTTATTAATAGAAGAAAAAGATTTAGATAGTAAAGCATTATATGCTAAAGTTAAAGAATTATTAAATAATAGTAAAGAATATTTAGAAATGCAAAAAAATTTAGCTAAATATCAACCCGTAAAAGCTGGTGATGCAATTTACACTAATATTAAGGAGATAATAAGTAATGTTAAGTAATTATGGAGAAGTAATGGAAAATGCTAGTTTAGAACATTATAATACTTATGGTATTAAAACTTATAGTAAATATTTAGTCAAAGTAGATAGTATCGATCATTTATTAGAATTAATTAATTATTTAGCTAAATCCCAAATATCTTATTTAGTTTTAGGTAAAGGTTCTAATGTTATATTACCTGATACTCCTTATAATGGTTGTATTATTTCTTTAGAAAAATTACATAAAATAGTCATAAATAATGAAGAAGTAGAAGTTGAGTGTGGCGTATTATTAAGTGAATTAGTTACAAAAACTATTGCTAATAATTTAGCTGGCTTTGCAAATTTTGCTACTATCCCTGGTACTCTAGGAGGAGCCCTAGTAGGTAATGCTTCTTTAAATAAAGATGCCTCTTTATATCATTATTTAGAAAAATTAGTAGTAATAAAAGATAATAATTTAGTAACTTTAACTAAAGACGATATTAAGTATAGTTATCGTGATAGTAGTTTTAAAAATACTAAAGATATTTTGGTTAAGGCTACCTTTAAATTAAAAAAAGGTGAGCAAGAAAAATTATTAAAAGAAGTAACTACTATCAAAGAAAAACGTTTGCAAACCCAACCAAAGGGGGTTAAAAGTGCCGGTAGTGTTTTTAAAAATCCTGATGGCTATGCTGCTGGTAAATTAATTGATGATTTAGGTTTAAAAGGTTTGCAAATAGGGGATGCTGCAATATCATTAGTTCATGCTAATTTTATTGTTAATTTAGGATCATCAACTAGCAAAGATATTAAAAAACTAATTGAGATAATTCAAGAAAAAGTGTATAATACCTATGGAGTGACATTAGAATTAGAACAAAAAATTATAGAATGGGATTAACATGAATAAAAAGGTCAAAAGGAAAAAAATTAGATTTAAAGGTTTATTAGTTATTCTTCTATTTCTTTATTTAATTGGTAATATTGGTTATTACTTTTATAAAATGCCAATTAAAAAAATTGAAATAAGTGGTAATAAATATTTAAAAGATAATTATATTATTAATTATTTAAAATTAGATAATAAGTCTATTTTTGAAGTATCTAAAAATAAAATTAAAAAATCTTTACTCAGTTTAGAATTAGTTGATGATGCCATGGTTAGTAAGAATTATTTAGGTACTATTAAAATAAGTATTAAAGAATCGAGTCCTTTATTTTATAATTTAAGTAGTCAAAAAATTGTTTTAGCTAATGGCCGAGAAATTGCCAATAGTGGTGATTATTTAGGATTACCAATTTTAATTAATTATGTCGAAGATGATGTTTATCAAGAATTAAAAGAAAAATTAAATAAAATTGATCGCGATATTTTAAATTTAGTTAGTGAAATGGAATATAGTCCATCAATTGTTCAAGACAAAGTTGTTGATGCCAAAAGATTTTTATTTCGTATGAATGATGGCAATACCGTTTATATCAATACTACAAATATTGAAAAATTAAATGATTATATTGATATTTATGAAGCTATTGTTAATAAAAATGGAGATATTAAAGGTTGTCTTTATTTAGATAGTAATAGTACTAATAATCATTTTAATAATTGTGAAAGTCCAATAGTTAATAATGGAGATGGGGATAATAATGGTTGATAAAATAAATTATGATAAAAAATTAGAAGAATTAATTAAGAGTTTAGATAATAAACCAAAATTACTTTTACATAGTTGTTGTGGTCCTTGTTCATCTTATGTAATTAGTTATTTAAAAGATTATTTTGATATCACTGTTTTATATTACAATCCCAATATAGAACCAGAAACTGAATATTTAAAAAGAAAACAAGAACAATTACGCCTCTTAGATATTATGGGAATAAAATATTTAGATAGTCCTTATGAAAATAGCCAATATCATGAATATATTAAAGGTCATGAACAAGATAAAGAGGGTGGTAACAGATGCCATTTATGTTATTATTTAAGATTAGAAAAAACAGCTCAATTAGCCAAAGAGCATAATTTTGCCTATTTTGGCACTACTTTAACCGTTAGTCCTTATAAAAATGCTGAAGTTTTAAATAAAATTGGGGAAAAATTAGCTAGTACATACAATTTACAATGGCTATATAGTGACTTTAAAAAGAAAGATGGTTATAAAAAATCGATTGAATTATCTCATCAATATAATTTATATCGCCAAAATTATTGTGGTTGCTTATTTAGCAAAACAGATTTAAAATAAGTAATTAAGGGGGAATTGCTATGCCAACACCAACTAAATATTTTTATGAAGGAATGACTTTAAAAGATTTTTGTGCTAATAATGATTTAAATTATCGAACTCAATTAACACAAATTAGCAAATATCATCGCTTATATCCTAATTTAAATAGTGATGATTTAGTTAAATTAGTAATGTCTAAATGTGGAACTAAAGAAGTTTTATATTATTATGAAGGGATGACTTTACATGAATATTGTCGTCTTCATCAAATAAATTATAATAATTTTATGATTAATTTTTATCGTTTAAGAGAAAAAAAGCCAGAATTAGCTAATGAAGAAATTATTACAATGCTTTTACAAAAGAATAATAGTAAAGCCCCAGTTATGTATGAAGGCATTTTATTAGAAGAATATTGTCAAAGTCATAACTTAAATATTCGTTATGTTAAAGAAAGATGGCATCATTTACAAAATAAAGGAGAGAAATCTGAAGAAGCTTTAAAAAATGCTATTCAATATTATGAAAGAAAAAATCAAGATAATAAAATAGCTTGGTGTTTTACAAAACTGAAAAGTGACTTCACTGAAAGTGAATTAAAAGAAATAATTAATTATCTTAATATAGATGTTAATAATTTTTATCTTTATGCTAATTTTTTAGGCAGTTTTTATAAAGCTATCACTTTTATTTGGTATTTTCATGATAATCAAGATGGTAAGCTTAAAGTTTCCCAAGCAAAATATCTAACTATCAGTTGGACTATCAAAAAATTAGTTAATCATGAAGACATCGATTTAAATAAATTAAGTATTCCTTTTTTAATCGGCTTATATAAAAGTCAAATTTATGATACACGTTATTTAATTTATCTAAAATTATTACATTATTATGAATATTATATAAATAGTAGTTATCACACCGATATTGATACTGAGCTAATTTTAGAAGAAGCCATGATTTTTACCAGTGAATTAATTGAAAAAATGAATAGTAATCAAGATGGCGCCATGATAAGTTATTTAACGAAATCACTTAAATGGTTTATTAAAGGTAAAATAAAAGATGCTTATAAATTAAAAGAGGAAGCAGATAAAGTTCTACAAAGAAAAAAATAAATAATTTAGAAACTTTAAAATATACTTGTAATGAGTATGTTTTTTTGATACAATATTTTTGGCTTTAAAAGTCAAATAGACATTAATATTTAGCCTGCGCCGAGTGCTTAATTTGAAAGTTAAGTGGTAAGGGTATTAAATATTAAGAAGTTAAACGAAAGGAAGAGTGATTATTTTATGGCCGTAGTTTCTATGAGTTATTTATTAGAAGCTGGAGTTCATTTTGGACATCAAACTAAGAGATGGAATCCCAAAATGAAAGAATATATCTTTACAGCAAGAGAAGATATATATATTATTGACTTGCAAAAAACCCAAGAATTGTTGGAAGTTGCTTATAACGAAATTAAGACAATTGCCGAAAATGGTGGTAAATTCTTGTTTGTCGGTACTAAAAAACAAGCAAGTGAAGTATGCGTTGAAGAAGCATTAAGAAGCAAATCTTTCTATGTTACTGAAAGATGGTTAGGAGGTACTTTAACTAATTTTAGAACAATTAGAAAAAGAGTTAAACGTTTAGAAGAAATTGAAGAAATGGAAACCTCTGGTAAGTTTGATTTACTTCCTAAAAAAGAAGTTATTGTACTTAAAAAAGAATATGATAAACTTAATAAAATTTTAAGTGGTATCAGAGAAATGGATAAACTTCCTCAAGCTTTAATTGTTGTTGATCCTAAAAAGGAATATAATGCTGTTAAAGAAGCTCGTAAATTAAAAATCCCTGTCTTTGGTATTGTTGATACTAATGGCGATCCAGATGACGTTGATTTCGTAATTCCTGGTAATGATGATGCTGTTCGTAGTATTAAAGTAATGCTTGGTGTTTTAAATAATGCTATTTGTGAAGCCAATGGTTTAGAATTAGTAGATTATATCTCTGAAGAAGATAAAAAAGGCGAATCTAAAGAAGAAGTCCGCATGGAAGAATTGATTAAATCAGAAAATTTTGATAAAGCCAAAAAAGAAGATATAATGGAAGAACAACCACAAAAAGAATTTAAGAAAAATCATAAAAAAGAATACAATAAAGAAGAAAAAGAAAATGCTGTTGCAGCTAAAAATGAGGAAGATTTAAGTACTAAAACTTTAGCAGAATTAAAAACTCTAGCCAAAGAAGCTGGTGTTAAAGGTTATAGTACCATGAAAAAAGAAGAATTATTAGAAAGTTTAAAATAAGGGGTGATTATATGGAAGTTACTGCAAGTATGGTTAAAGAATTACGAGAAATTTCTGGAGCAGGAATGATGGACTGTAAAAAAGCTTTAGCAGAATGTCATGGTGATATGGATGAAGCCATGAACTATTTAAGAGAAAAAGGTATTGCTAAATCTGCTAAAAAAGAATCAAGAATTGCTGCAGAAGGATTAGCTAATATTTTTGTTGATGATAATAAAGCAATTATCTTAGAAGTTAATTCTGAAACCGATTTCGTATCTAAAAATAGTGAATTTGTTAATATGATTGATGTTATTGGTCATGCTTTACTTAAAAGTGATGCTAAAACACTTGAAGAAGCTAATGAAGTAGAAACACCAAATGGCAAAGTTAGTGATTATATAATTGCTATGGTAGCTAAAATTGGTGAAAAATTATCATTAAGAAGATTTGAAATTGTCACTAAAAATGCTGATGAAGTATTTGGAAGTTACTTACATATGGGTGGTCGTATCGCAGCCTTAACTGTATTAAAAGGTGCTAATGAAGAAGTAGCTAAAGATGTTGCTATGCAAGCTGCCGCAATGAAACCATTATATTTAGATATTGCCAGTGTCCCAAGTGAAGTAGTAGAACAAGAACGCAATGTTCAAAAAGAATTAGCTATGAACGAAGGTAAACCAAGTGATATTGCTGAAAAAATGGTTGAAGGTAGAATCAAAAAATTCTATAAAGAAATTTGTTTAGTTGAACAACCTTTTATAAAAGACAACGATATTTCAATTTCTAAATATGTAGCTAACAATGGTGGAGAGGTACTTAAAATGATTCGTTATGAAGTAGGCGAAGGTATGGAAAAAAGATGTGATAATTTTGCTGAAGAAGTAATGAACCAAGTTAAAGGTAATTAAGAGTCTAAAAAACTCTTTTTTATTTTAAAATAATACTAATTAATATTTATTAATTAAAAAGTCTATGATATAATTTAAAAAGAAAATACAAGGGAGTAAGTGTGATGAAAAGATATATCAATATTTTAATAATGTGTTTAATTTTAATGATACCAAATATGACATTAGCCAAAAAAGTTACCTGTAGTAAAGGTGATTATAGTGCTGATATTGAAATTGATAAAGATAAAGTTGGTTTAGGTAATGAAGCATTTATCGCTATTAATAGTATTTCTGAGAATTATGAAGTATCTTATGAACCTTTGGAAGATGGTATTATCAGTATTAGTGATGCCGGCATTATAAAGCCCTTAAAAGAAGGATTAGTTAGAATAAATATCGCTGTTAAATTTGATTCTGATAATACATGTACTGTCAATATGCCTTTAGAAGTAGTAGATAGTGATGCTACATTAAAAAATTTAACTTTAAAAGAATTTGATATAACCCCTTTATTTAAAAAAGATAAATATGACTATGATTTAAATTTACCTTATCGTTTTGAAGAAGTTACTATTATAGCTACTCCTAATAGCGATAGTGCTAAAGTTACTGGTGATGGTAGTCGTTATTTAAATGTTGGTTTAAATGAATATGAAATTAATGTAACAGCCAGTGATGGAACGACTGCTACATATCATATCTATATTTCAAGAGGGGAAGCAAATAGTGATACCACTCTTAAGAGCTTGCAGGTTAAAGGATATAATATTACCCCAGAATTTAATAGTAGCATTAAAAAATATAATTTAACAGTTAAAGAAGATGTTACAGAAATTAATATTGAGGGCGAAACAACCGATAATTTAGCCACAGTAACAGGATTAGGTAAATATACTTTAGCAAGTGGGGAAAATAAATATACGATTAAGGTAACTGCTGAAGATGGTAGTAGTGCTAATTATGAATTAATAGTTAATAAAGATAATGGTAGTAGTAAATTAAGTGGTTTAGATATTAAAGGTTATGATTTAGAGCCCAAATTTTCTAGTGATATTTTTAATTATTATTTAACAGTTAAAAGTGATGTTCAAGAATTAGATATAAAAACAAAAGTTAGTAGTAGTGAACAAGTAGAAATTACCGGTAATGAGAACTTTAAAGAAGGCGACAATGAAGTTTTAATAAAAGTTACTAGCGAAGATAAAAGTAGTACGGTTTATAAAATATTAGTTAAAAAATTAAGTAGTGATCAAAAGATAATTTTTACTAAAAACGATAATTTATTAAAGGGATTATTAGTATTATTTGTCATAAGCATTGTTATTATGATTACGGTAATATTGATATTTATTAAAAGGAATTATAAAAGAAAATATAAATTAAAATTAAAAAATATTAAGCCAAAGAAAAGAAAATAGTAGGTGATAAAATGTTTGGAAAAATACTTTATATAAGTGATAATATAGCTCATGTTGAAAGTAAAATGAATCGTGATATGGTTTCAGATTTAATGAATGTCCATGTTATTTTTGAGGCTCCTAATCAACGGATTTTAGGAGAAGTTATAGAATTAAATGATGAAATAATAAAAATTAGATTTTTAGGAGAATATCAAGGAACGAGATATTTAAATGGTGTTTTGAGAAAGCCTTTACTTAGTTCAACTATTCGAGTGATTAATGGTGAAGAACTTATGGAATTAGTAGGAGTTCAATCAGATAAGTCTTTTGTTTTAGGAGATTCAGCTATTTATCGAAATTTTAAAGTTTGTCCTAATATCAATGATTTATTTTCTAACCATTTAGCTATTTTTGGTAACTCTGGTTCCGGTAAATCTTGTGGAGTATCAAGAATAGTTCAAAATATCTTTAATAATCCAGCTATGAGTCCTTTTAATGCTAATTTATTTATTTTTGATGCTTATGGTGAATATAAAAATGCTTTTTGTAAATTAAATGAAATTAATCCCAGATTTAATTATAAATTTATAACTACTAATCCTACTTTAGATGATGATTTTTTACTTGATATACCTCTTCATTTATTAAATTTAGATGACTGGGCTCTTTTGTTACAAGCCTCTAATCACTCCCAATTACCAATTATTGAAAATACTATTAAGTTAGCTAAAATTTTCAGTCAAGAAAATGAAGAAAGTAGACGTTTAAAAAATCATTTAATAGCCAAAGCTTTATTAGCTATCTTATTTAGTAGCGAAACAACTGCAAATAAAAAGAATGAAATATTTACGATAATTGAAGTTTGTAATACCCCCGAATTTAACTTTAATAGTATTATTCCAGGAGTTGGTTATACAAGAATATTTAGTGAGTGTTTTGAAATTGATAGTCACGGTAATTTTGGTGAAAGTGTTTTAATTACCGATTATATTTTAAAACATATTTTAGATGACAGTGTCGTTTTCTCAGAACCAGAGGGAGCTTATTATACTTTGCAAGATTTTGCTAAAGCTATGGAATTTACTTTAATTAGTGAAGGATTTCAAAATAATGATAATTTATATAGTGATGCTATTATTTTAAAGGTCCGCCTTAATACAATTATGACGAGTAAAATAGGTAATTATTTTTCTGGCAAAGAATATGTTCCAGTGGAAAAATATATTCAAAGTTTGATGTTTAAATATCAAAATAAAGCCCAAATAATTAATATTAATTTAGAAGATATTGATGATGTATATGCTAAAGTTATAGTTAAAATATTTTGTCGCCTAATGTTTGAATATTCTAAGAGTTTAGAAAAAAGAGCTAGTATTCCGTTCCATTTATTTTTAGAAGAAGCTCACCGTTATATTCAAAAAGATAACGATACTTTCTTAATCGGCTATAATATTTTTGATAGAATAGCTAAAGAAGGTCGGAAATATGGAGTAATTTTAGATATAATTAGTCAAAGACCTGTCGAAATAAGTGATACAGTTATTGCTCAATGTTCAAATTTCTTAATATTCAAAATGACCCACCCACTAGATATTAAATATATTGAAGAAATGTTACCTAATATTTCTAGTGATATAGTGGAGAAACAAAAAATATTGCAACCTGGTACTTGTGTTGGTTTTGGAGGTGCTTTTAAAATACCAATGATAGTAAAATTAGAAATGCCTAATCCAATGCCATATAGTACTAACTGTGATGTTTCAGGTTGTTGGAAATAAATGCACAAAAATTAGTGCTTTTTTTCTTGATTTAATATATAATAATTATTATTAGAAATGAGGTATAGATAATGAATAATGAGCAATATCAAAATAAGATGGGCTTTAATGAATGGATTACTAGTATTCTTAGTTTAGATTACAAAAATTTTAATAGTTCTGGTAAAAGAGATTATTATGTTGGTGAAACAGATTATGAAAATATGCAATTGCTTTTTAATACTTTGAAAGATTATTTTAAAATTTTTCAAACTACTATTAATCCTAGTGTCCATACTTATTATTTTACCAATGGCGAAAATTATTTTTCTGTGTTTGAAATAATTAATTTGAATAAACCGCATACTTATAGACTTTATGGAATTGATCCTAAAGTTTTACAATTACCAGAATATAGTTTTATTACTTGGCTTAATATTAATGAAATTTTACCAGCAATTACTAATCGTCCTTTAGAAGTTATTGCTAAAACAGTCAAAGATTTATTAAATGAATCTTATAGCCAAGAAGAAATTATTGCTGCATTAGAAAATGAAACAGTAAAGTTAAAAAATGAACTTATCAGAAAGAGAAGCTAATTTTATTACCATGAATGAATTAACAAAAAAATTTTATAATTATTTATATGATTTAGCCGTACGAAATAATTTATTAAAAGAGAGAGAATTTAATTCTCGCGAAGAAAAAATTAACGAAATAAGGGTCTACTTGAATAAATTGCAAAAATTGTCAGACTATTATAAAGATAGACCAATTTTAACCATGTATTATCAAAAAAGATATGTAATTAAGTCAACCAATATCCCCAGTAATTATTATGAAAATTCTTTTACTTTAATGAATAGTATGGCTACTAAATTGACAAACCAAGAATTAGAAACAGAAACTATAAAGGTAATTAAAAACGCTCAAAATTCTTTAGAGCAATGGTTAGCATATTTTAATCAAAAAGACTATCCATATTTTTTTAAATTTTGGGCTTTTCAAGGTCTTATTAAACTAGGAACATATAATAAAGATACAAAAAGTTTTCGAAGGCGCACCTTATCTACAATCGCTCCATTTATTGAAATTCAACCAGATTTAATAGAAAAGATATTTGATTTACTAGTAAAATACTTAAATGGAAATAATTTAGGATCTTTAACCTCTTTATTTGCTAGTTATAACTTTCCGAAAATATTTACTTATTTCTATTGTGAAAAAGAATATCTAGCTAATCAAAATATTAATCAAAAAGGGAAGTGGTTTTATTATCCGCAACATGGAGATTATCAATTGTTAGCTAATTCTCTAAAAGGATATAATACTTGTTGGTGTACAACTAATCTAGAAACGGCTAAAAAACAATTAGAAGTTAGTGAGTTTTACATCTACTATACTTTAGATGAAGAAAATAATTATACTATTCCTCGAATTGCCATTAGAGTACAAAATAATAAAATTCAAGAGATAAGAGGAATCCAAGATAGCAATCAAAATGTTGAGCCTTGTCTTCAAGAAGTTTTAGCTACTAAAATTAAAGATTTTTCAAATGCTGCTGTTTATTTATCAAAATTAAATGATAACATTATAATTACAACTATTTATGAAAAATTTTTAAGTGGTAAAGAGTTAAATGATCAAGAATTAAGTTGTTTATATGAAATTGATTACCAAATAAAATATTTTGGTTATGGAATTGACCCTCGCTTATCTTTGATGATTAAAAAACGTAATATAACTATTGATTTAGCTAAAATATTTAGTTTAAGTCCTCTAAATGTAGCTACCAATTTAAATAATATAAATGCAGATACTTTGTGTTATTATGGCCTTTTAAAAAAAGAAATTACTAGTTTGATGTTTGTAGTCGGTTCTTTATATTTAGAAGCAAATGCTAATTACCCTCATTTAATAAGAGTTACTAATTATCTTAATGGTAATTCATTAAAAGATAATGCTTTAAGTATTCCTAATTTAAAATATATTGGTAGCGCAGCTCATTTTTACAATTTAAAAAGTTCCCAAGGTTTAGAGAATTTAGAAATAATTGGCGGCATGGCAGCTTTTGCTAATTTAGAAGATGCCCGTGGTTTAGGTAATTTAAAATACATAGGAAACGATGCTGATTTTAATAATCTAACTAGTTTAGAAGATTTAAAAAGTCTGAAATTTATTGGGGGTAATTTAATTATGCAAAGTATCACCAATACTGAAAATTTAGAACAAATTGTTATTCAAGGTGATTTAATTTGTAATTATTTGCCAACGGATGAAGTATTATCTAAATTACAAATTGGTGGCCAAGTATATTGTCGCCAACCTTACGAACAAGTTAATTTAACTTTAAAAAGAACTAAGAGTGTCAAATAGTAAAAAATAGGTGTATAATTAAATAATTCTATGTTATAATATAAATACCTAGTAAGGTAAGTTATTCATATAAAACCGACTATATAGATAAATTGGGGAACTAATTCTTTAGTTGTGTTGAATGCTAACTTTATAAGTTAGAATCCTAATGCTTTAGATGTGTTCTACCACCTGCGAGAGAGCGGGATTTTATCCAGTAACTTTCCCCTAGGTTTTTAAATGGGAGTAAAAATATGTATGAACGCATAATTGAATTAATAGGAGAAAATAATTTTAAGCAAATAAAAAATAGTAAAATTCTTTTAGTAGGAGTTGGTGGCGTTGGTGGTTTTGCTTTTGAAGCTTTAATTCGTAGTGGCTTTCAAGATATTACTATAATTGATAAGGATAAAGTCGAGATTACCAATTTAAATAGACAGTTAGTAGCAACCCAAAAAACCATTGGCTGGAGGAAGGTAGCAGTATGTTATGAGCATAGCCAAGAAATTAATAAAGATATTCAAATAAAGGCTTTAGATATGTTTTTAAATGCTGATAATATTAATACTTTAGCAAATGACTATGATTACATTATTGATGCTTGTGATACTTTAAATACGAAATTAGAATTGATTAGATTTGCCCAAAATAATCATATTAAAATTATTTCAGCAATGGGGATGGGTAATCGAGTAGATGCTAGTAAAATTATTATTACAACTTTAGATAAAACTTTTAATGATCCTTTAGCTAGAAATTTACGAAAATTAATAAAAGAAAATCATTTAAATAGTAAGGTAGTAGTAGTCTCTAGTCAAGAATTACCTTTAAAAAAAGGAAAAGTCAATTCTTTAATTACTTCTCCTAGTATTGCTGGATTGTTAATTGTTAATTATATAATTAATGATTTAATTAAGGTTTGTTAATTAAAAAGGTAACTAATTCTTCAGGATCTGTACCATGGCATACAATATTATTAATAATAGTAATAAGGGGAATATCAATTCCTTTTTTTTCTAGCATTTGATGAACTGAATTAAGAGTATAATAACCTTCAACAGTATTTTCTTTTAAGTATTTTTGAATTTTGATTTGATCTTTAGTTTGTCCAATTAAATAGCCAAAAGAATAATTACGACTTTTAGGGGAAGAACAAGTTAATAATAAATCACCAATTCCCGCAAATGAAAGAATTGTTTTTCGTTTTCCCCCTAAGATATGTATAATATTTTTAATATCATGTAATGATTCATTGATTAAGAAGGCTTCTGTGGATTCTGAGTAACCTAAGCCTTTTAAAATACCAGCTGCAATAGCAATAATGTTTTTTAAACTACCACAAAGTTCGATACCAATCAAATCACTAGAAGTTCGCAATTTTAAAGTAGCATTAGCTAAATTATCTTTAACTAATTGAATAGTTTTTTTATTTAAACCGGCTATAGCTAAAGCGGTTGGTTCATTATGAATTAAATCAATGGCAAAAGTTGGCCCAGAAATAACGGCAATATTTTTAGTTTGGAGTTTAGTTCTGACTAAGGTAGATAATGTATTTAAGGTAGTACTATCAATCCCTTTGGAAGCTATGCAAATAGGGGTATTTTTATAAAAAGGACGGATATTATCACAAACCAGAGCAACATATTCAGCTTTAGTAATTAAAAAGATTAAATTAGTATCTTCTAAAGCTATTTCTAAATCGGTAGTAAGCGTAATATTGGTTGGAAATTCTAAATCAGGAAAAATAGAATTAATTTTATGAGTTTTTTGAAATTCTTGATATTTTTCATTACTTTCTGTCCACATTACAATATTGTTATTATTCTTTTTAGCTAGCATCATGGCAATGCCTATTCCATATGCCCCAGTACCAATAATTGTTATTTTCATTAACCCTTTTTCATCTCCTCGTAAACTTTATTAAGATTTTTTTCTACTAAATTATTTTTAGCTTGATAATATTTAACACCTTGTAATTCTTTAGGCAAATATTCTTGATATACCCAATCATTTTTAAAATTATGAGGATATTTATAATTAGGATTACCATTTTTAATATGGTCTGGGATATTTCCAACTGTTCCTTTATGAATATCACTTAAAGCCGCATCAATTGCCATAATTGCACTATTACTTTTGGGAGATAAAGCCATTTCGATAGCAATTTCTCCTAAAGGAATTCGGGCCTCTGGTAAACCAACTCTTTCGGCAGCATTAATAGCAGCATCTAGACGAGGACCAATTCCAGGATTAGCAAGACCAATATCTTCATAGGCAATAACTGAAAGGCGCCGATAAATACTATCTAAATCTTCGACCTCAATTAATCTGGCCATATAATGTAGAGTAGCATCAACATCACTACCACGGATTGATTTTTGTAAGGCACTCAAAACATCATAATGACCATCTTCATTTTTGTCATGAAATAATACTGGTTTAGAATTAATATTTTTTAAAATATCAATAGTTATTTCATGATTGGTACTAGAGTAGTAAGCAATTTCTAAAAGATTTAAAGCACTACGAACATCACCACTAGCTAATTTCGCAATATAAGCATAAGCTTCTTCATTAATTTTAATATCTGTTAAAATTTGCTTAGCCCTTTTTAAAGCTGTAATAATATCATCTTCACTTAAATCATGCAATTCAAAAATTTGACAACGACTTCGAATCGCGGGATTAATTTTATGATAGGGATTACTAGTAGTAAGGCCAATTAAAATAATGGTTCCTTTTTCTAAATGGGGAAGTAAAATATCTTGTTTATCTTTATTCATTCGGTGAATTTCATCAACTACTAAAATGGTATCACCATAAAATTTAGCTTCTTCAATCGCATTGTCAAAATCTTCCTTTTTAGAAGTAGTAGCATTTAAAAACTTAGTACGCATATTAAATTCTTTGCTTAAAGCATAAGCAATACTAGTTTTACCAATTCCTGGTTTACCATAAAATATCATTGAAAATAATTTTTTATTTAAAACGAGATTAGTTAATATTTTTCCCTCACCAATTAAATGATTTTGACCAATCACATCAGTTAGTTTTTGGGGTCTTAAAATATCTGCTAAAACTTCCACATTATCACATCCATGTAAATAATTATATCAAAATAAGCTTATCTTTTAAATAATTTATGGTATAATTTACTTAGGATAGAGGAATTTTATGAAAAATGAAATAACATTATGTCAAGAAATTGTCGATTATCTCGATTATTTAAAATATGAACGAAAATTAGCTAATAATACATACCTTTCTTATCGCTATAATTTAATAGAAGTATGTAAATATTTTCCAGATCAAAATATTGCTGATTTGACTGAAGATGAAATTCAAACTTACTTATATAGTTTTCAAGATAGTAGTAAAACCAAAGCACATTATTTAACCGTTTTGAAATCGTTTTATGACTTTTTAGTCGATAAAAAAAGAATTGAGATAAATCCTTGTTTAAATATAAAAATGCCAAAGATTGGTAAACGCCTACCAAAATTTTTAACAGAAGATGAAATAATTAAGTTATTAGATTTTGATCCTAAAAAACCTTTAGAATATCGTAATAAAGCAATGCTTGAATTATTGTATGCTACTGGGATGCGAATATCTGAATTATTAAATCTTAGATTAGCTAGTTATAATAAAGAGGATGAAATTATTAAAGTAATGGGGAAGGGAAGTAAAGAAAGAATTATTCCAATCTCAGCGATTGCTATTAAATATTTAGATTTATATATTAATGAATATCGCAATTTTCTAGTTAAAAATGATACCGATTATTTATTTTTAAATTACAATGGGCAAAAAATGACTAGACAAGGTTTTTTTAAAATTTTAGTTAAACGCTGTGAAGAAAGTCATATCAACAAAGAAATATCGCCACACATTATAAGACACTCTTTTGCCACTCATTTATTAAATAATGGGGCTAATTTAAGAATTATTCAAGAATTATTAGGCCATGAAAATTTATCAACTACGGAAATATATTCCCATATTTCTAACGAAAAAATAAAAGATGATTATAAAAACCATCCTCATTATAATTAAAAAAAGAAGATATTGAACCATCTTCTTTTTTAAGTAATTTACTATCTACTTTGACTATTACGAGATTTGTTGTTGCTTCTACTGTTGTTACTACTATTTTGACTATTGTTGCTATTACTTCTATTACTGTTACGAGAACTATTATTACTTCTTGAACTGTTAGAACTATTGCAACTACTATTATTACTATTTCTACTCATTTTTTCTTCCCTCCCAATATTATTATGGTTTAAATTATTTTAATAATACTTTGAAAAGAAGAAAATTTATGGTAATAATTGGCTTAAAAAAGAAAATGATTAAGAATAATAATAAAGATTCCACTTAATAAACCAATAGTTAAATATTTATTTTCTTGGTATTGAAAAGCTTTTGGAAACATCTCTTCAATGGCTAAAGTAATCATAATACCAGCAACAAAAAGTAAAGTAAAGCTAATTAGAAGATTAGTAATATAATTTTTTAAAAACAAAAAGGCTAAAAGAGCTCCTAAAGGTTCTGCTAAGCCAGAGAGAAGAGTGGCCTTTAAGGCTTTGGTTTTAGATTTAGTAGCATAGTATATTGGAACAGCAATGGCAATGCCTTCGGGGATATTATGAAAAGCAATAGCTATCGCTAATTTTAAACCTAACGATGTATCGTGAATTCCCCCAATGAAAGTGGCGATACCTTCTGGAAAATTGTGAAGCATTAAAGCCAACATACTCATAATCCCTAATTTATATAAAGAATCATCATATTTTTGCATTAATTTATTAATGATTAAAACGGCAAGGACACCTATTCCAAAAGTAAATAAAACAACAACAATTGCTTTTAAACGGGTAAAACTTGCAAGAATATCGAAAAGCGATGAAGGAATTAAATCAGTTACGGAAATACCAATCATAATGGCAATAGAAAATGCTAAACAAAAAGTTATAAAACGTTTAATGTTTTTTTCTTTAATATTTAAAAAAATAATTATTCCACCAATTAAAGTAGACATCCCAGCTAAACTAGAAATAATAAAGGCATTTAATGTTGACATAATCTTCACCAATAAATTTTACGTAAAAAAATAAAAAGTATTAATAATTTCATTATTTTTATTGCCATATATTTAAAGAAGAAGAGTAGTGTTAAGTTTTTACAAATTGTAAAAGATAATAAAAAATACTAATCATTATTTACTAAAAAAATGTTCGTATTATGGAATATAATAAATTTACTTAATTGTTTTTTGCTTGAATAATAAGTAATCATAAATAAATAACTAATAAAAAAAGGAGAGTACTACCTTATATTTAACTATCCAATTTTATTTCTCATGTTATGGTTAACATAATATATATTATGCAAAATTTATATAAAGCTTTTAAATAAGCCAAAAATATAATAAATCAATCAAACAAACAAATTATAGCACTCTTAGAATCATAATTAAACAAAATTCAAAAATATTTTTTTAAATTTTACATAATTCATTATTTTATATAAATTTAAAAAATAAATAAAATATCCTTATTATTTATATTAATATAAGGATTATACGCGTATATATCCTATTTAATATATTTAATATATTTAATAAGGTTATTATATATATATTATACATTTAAAATAATTACAAATAAAAAGAGTAGTGATACACTCTTTTATTTGACTGGCTTAGAACTTACCCAGTAATAAGTATTATTTTCGCCTTTTTTAAATGTATGTTCATATTTAGTCCCATACTTTTCCAAAAAATCATAATTTACATCTTTTTCACTAGTATAAGCCTTAGTACAATTTTCATTTCTATTTTGAGTAGTGTAGTTGACATAGCATTTATTTCCATTAATCTTTAAGAAATAATCATAAATTTTAATGGTATCACTCTTCTTCTCTGCTCTTTCTATAATACGATATATATACGAATCGCTACCAATTGTATAAGAAAACTCTTCTGAAAGGCCACAATAATAATTATTATCTTTTAAATAACAAATATGAAAACTATCTACTCTAAAATTTTCATTATTTTCAATTTCTTTACCAAATATTTCTTGATATTTTTGATCAATTACATCTTTTTTTATTTTACTAATACTACATTCTTTACTGTTTTCATCAGTTTTAAAAATCATCCCATCTTTTTCACAAAGATTTTTATCATTTCCCTCTAACTTCTCTATTTCCGCATTTTTAATATCTGCTTTTTGATAAGCTAAACATAATCTTGTTTCAGATTTAATATCTTTATAACTTAATTCTTTATCACTATATGCAAATAAACCTTCACAATTTGTTAAATCATCAGTATTTAAAGTATTATGTAATTCTTTAACCAACTTACTACCCGTATTTAAATTATTACCATTAATAAACCTTGAAATTATTAATAAAATAACAATAACAATAAAAATTATTATTAAAATAGCCAATACTTTTTCCTTTTCTTTTTCTTCTTTAGTCTTTTTTTCGCCATTTATTTTTGGATTATTTTTAATAGTTTTTTTATCCTTTTCTCTACTATTATTCTTGTTCTTATTTTTAGTATCTTTTTTCATTATCTTCTACCCCAAATTCATTTATACTTTTCTTGATTGAATCTCCGCAATTTTTTCAAAAACTTCAGCAGCATTTCCTTCATTTATTTCAGTATATCCTAATTCTTTTAGTGCTTGGATTCTAGTTGTATTAAGTTGTTGAGTCCGACTTAGTTTTTCTTCTTTTTTAGCTTCAATTTCTTGAACAAATTTTCTTCTATTTTCAGCCACTTTGCTCTTCGATGCCCCACCATTATTATATAAATTTAAGGCAGCATATAAAATAGCTTCAAAAATAAATTGTTTATCTTCATTAAAAGCAAATTCTTCCGAACCAATAAAGCCATTTGTTTTAGCCATATAAGCTAACATATATTTAATTTCAGGAACATTATCCATTGCTTGTAATAAATTATACAAATATTTCATGGCATATAAATCATTATTTTTGTTTTCTTCGAGCTTTTCTTTAATTAAAAAGACAATATCATTTAATAAAATGCGACTTTCTTTATCAAGGCCTTTTAAATCTAAAAAACTATCAAATTCATTTCCATTTTTAACCCCAATATTTAATCTTTTTTCAACATTCATTAAGTATTCAGTATCCACTTTAACATTCGCAATCTCTTCATTAGTACCTTCTTTTAAGTCTAAAAGTTGCAGAAGTAATATCTTTTTTTCTTTTGGCCACTTGTCTAATGAATCTAATACTAAATAATTATAGACCATTTGCCTAGACACCCCTAAGTACTTTGAAAGTCTTACTTTTGAAACCCCTAATTCTTGTAATAAATCATTTAACTTATCCATGACAAATCCTACCTTCTACTATTTACAATATAATTATACTTAACTTAACACTAAAATGTCAACAAAAAAATGATTTTTATTTCAAATCATTTCTTTTTATGATATAGAGCTTTTTCTTTTTATAAAAACAATAAAAGATATCTTTAATTTCTAATTCCTCTTTATTCAAGATATTTTTTAACCAAGTTTCATTTTTCTTCACATATTTTAAAGCCTTTTTTTGAACGCTTCCATCTAAAATAAGTGGCATTGGATAGGCAGATGGTATCTTTAAAAAATTATATTTGAAGATTGATAATTTACCATTAGGTTCTAAAAAAGCATATTCAATATCATCAATATTTTTAATTTCTTTTTGTCTTAAACTTAAAAGTAAGTTATCCATACTATATCTTTGTTTGACCATTTCGTTATAATTTATTTTCCCATTACAAATAATTAAAGATGGTTTACCATCAATAAAAGTTCGAAATTTACGCGATTTAATAGAAAAATATGCTAACCCTATTTCTAAAACTACTAAAAGGGCAATTGGCATAATAGTTAAGAAAATACTATCTTCAATATTTTCAATCGAAATAGCAATTAATTCAGCAATTAATATTGAAACAATTAAATCAATAACTCCTAGTTGACCAATTTCTCTTTTTCCCATTAACCGAAAGCATATCATCACAAAAAAATAAAAAAAAGTAGTTCTAAAAATAACATGCATTAATTCCATATAATCACCTAAATATATTATGGTTATATTCATAATTTTTTAAACACAATATTATAATTTACTAGGTGATTTTTTTGAATAAATTAATATATTATTTTAAGTATGTGGGAGTTTTTCTAATTATTGAACTTTTAGTAACTTTTATAACTTCTCTTTTAAATTTACTCGGTTTAAATAGTGGTATAACGACTATTATTCTATTGATAATTAATTTGGCTTTATTCTTTACTCTTAGTTATATTAATGCTTTTAAAATGCATAAAAAAGGGTTAATTGAAGGTTTAACTTTAGGGCTTATTTTTATTGTTCTTATGATTTTGATTAAAGTTGCTCTTTTTAATAACGGAATTCATATTTCTACTTTTATTTATTATATTATTTTAGTTATTGCTAGTATTTTGGGTGGAATGGTTGGAGTTAACAAAAAAAGTAAATAACTACTCTACTTCATAAAATTGAAAAGTAGTATTTACTCTTTTAACATAAGAATTTTCATTATAGTATTCTTTAGTAATCGGATTACTTACCGGTTTTAAATAATTTTTTTCATAAAGAGTTTTTAAAGTTATAATTTCTTCAGGACAATTTTGATCATAAAAACAATTTTTAGCACTATTTAAAATTTTATCATAAGTGGCTTTATATAAATGGTCATTATGATTTTTAATAACTTTATATACGGTTGGAATACTAATAAGTAAGATAATGGTTATAATACTACCCAAAATAACTACTTTATTTGTATTCATAACCTTCTCCATAATAATCTAAAATAAATTGATCACGAAATTCTTCTAAAGTATCAGTTTTAATATTTTTTCTAATTTCAGCCATTAGATTAACTAAAAAACTAATATTATGAATTGATAAAAGCCTTGCTCCAAAAGTTTCTTCACAACTAAGAAGGTGTTTAATATAAGCTTTAGTATAATTTTGACAAGCATAACAATGACAATTTTCATCTATTTTACTAAAATCTTCTTTATATTTACTATTTTTTAAATTAATTTTACCATGTTTGGTATAGGCATGACCATGTCTAGCTAATCTAGTAGGTGAAACACAATCGAATAAATCGATACCTCGCATTACATTTTCAATTAAATCAATCGGATCGCCAACTCCCATTAAATAACGTAATTTATTTTCCGGTAAATATTTAGTGGCATAACTAACCATTTTATACATCGTTTTTTTGTCTTCACCAACTGATGTTCCTCCTACTGAATAGCCATCAAAATCCATTTTGACTAATTCTTCTGCACAATGCTTTCTTAAATCTTCATATTCGCCCCCTTGGACTATTCCAAAAAGCATTTGCTCATCACGATTATTAAAAACATCTTTACCTCTTTTTGCCCATCGCAAAGTTCTTTCAACACTTTCTTCAACATATTTTCTTTCAGCTGGCCATTTTACACACTCATCAAAACTCATTACTAAATCGCTACCTAAAGCCATTTGAATTTGAATAGATTTTTCTGGTGTTAAAAATAATTTATCGCCATTTTCATAATTTTTAAAGTGAACCCCTTCTTCGGTTATATCTTTTGGTTTAGCTAAACTAAAAACTTGATAACCACCACTATCAGTTAAAATTGGTCCATCGTAATTCATAAATTTATGAAGACCACCAGCTTTTTGGACAATATCTTCTCCGGGTCTTAACCATAAATGATAAGTATTGGCTAAAATAATACCACAACCGATTTCTTTTAATTCCTCAGGGGAAAGAGTTTTAACTGTGGCATTAGTTCCTACGGGCATAAACATAGGGGTTTCATAAACTTTACCATTATAAGTAAATTCTCCTAAACGAGCCATATTTTTCGTTGATTTTTGTTTTAAAGTATATTCTAATTTCATAAAAATCTTCCATTCCTTCTAATTATACCATAATTCATGATATTTTATTAGTTTTTATTTTCAAAAGCTAAAAGGTTTTTAATATCTTCTTTAGTTAAATCACTAATAATATTTTTATCTCTAACTTCGCCATCAATTATCTTATCACTTAATATTCTTTTTTTATTTTGCAAATCTAATATTTTTTCTTCAATAGTTCCTTTAGTAACTAAATGAATTACCTCAACATTTTTAGTTTGACCAATACGATGCGCTCTATCTGTTGCTTGATTTTCTGCTTGAGGATTCCACCATAAATCTAGGTGAATTACAACATCGGCACTAGTTAAATTTAAACCAGTACCTCCAGATTTTAACATAATAAGAAATACTTTAACATCTTCTTTATTATTAAAATCATCAACCATTTCCATTCTCTTTAGGGAACTAACAGAACCATCAATCATATAACTATTTATTTTATTATCCATTAAAGTCTTTTTAACAATATTTAGAGCGGTTTTAAAAGAAGAAAATATTAATATTTTATGATTATTTTTCGTATATTCATTTACTATATTAACAAGAGTATCTATTTTATTAGAACCACCATTATAATCTTCATAAAGAATACTTGGGTCAATACATAATTGTCTTAATTTAGTAAGAAGGGTTAGAATTAAAAATCTTACCTTAGTCATCCCCTCAGTTTGCATAAGATTATCAATTTCTTCTTTAACCTTTTCTAACTCCGCAACGTATAATTTCTTTTGTTCTGGAGCTAATTCTATATAAATATCATTTATTAATTTATCTGGTAATTCTTTAGTAACATCTGTCTTTTTTCTTCTTAATATAAATGGATTTATTTGTCTATTTAAACCTTTAATTAATTTTTCACTATCTTCATCAAAATCTTTTATCCGATATTTACTTTGAAATTTTGTTAATTTTGCTAAATATCCCGGCATAATGAAATCAAAAATACTCCATAATTCCAAAATCGAATTTTCTAAAGGAGTTCCTGTTAAAGCAAATTTAGTATCAGCATTTATTTTCTTTACTACTTTGGTTATTCCCGCTAAATTATTCTTAATATTTTGGGCTTCGTCAATAATTATCGTATGAAAATGTTTATCTAAATATAAATCTTCATCTTCTCTTAATAAACCATAGGTTGTAACTATTACATTAACATTATCTAAATTACTTAATATTTCTTCTCTTTTACTTTTTATTCCTGTACAAATTACTCTTTTAATATCATTACTATGTAATTCAAATTCATGTTCCCAATTATAAGCTAAACTAGTAGGAACAACTACTAAAAATTTGGCATCCTTATTTTCTTTTAATATCTGTTTCAGATAAAAAATTACTTGAATAGTTTTTCCTAAACCCATTTCGTCAGCTAAAATACCCCCAAAACCAGTTTTCGCTAAATTATATAACCATTTTACTCCTGTTATTTGATAATCTCTCAATTTACTTAAATCTTTCTTAGTTAAAGTAAGTTCACTATTCTTATAAGCATAAAAATTACTAATAAAATTATCAAATAAATTATCAGTTTTAATAATATTATATTTACTAGATTTTAAACTATCTAAATATATTGCTCGATATTTTAAAATATTTCCTTTACCATTAATAATATCTTCGTCACTAAATTCTAAATCTTCCACTAAATTTTCTAACTCTTGTAAAGATTCATCTTCTAAATTTAATATATCCCCATTTTTTAAACGATAATATTTCTTTTTATTTTTAATTTCTTTAAAAATATTAACTAATTCTTCACTATTAATATCCCCTAAATCAAAATTATAACTTAAGATATTATCTTGACCAATTCCAAACATTGAACTAATATTGGTTTTCTTACGAATATTGGTATTTTTAAATTTTTCCGTCGTAAAAATAACATACTTACTGGCTAATTCTTCTAAACCATCTTCAATAAATTCTACTTGTTTTTCTAAATCACTTAAAGTAATTTCTTTATTTTCTAAAATAAAACCATACTTTAATAAATCATTTATTACTTCATTTTCATAAGACATATCTCTTAAAACTAGTGAATTATTATCAAAATATTCTACTTCTTCTTCATCATATTTAAACTTTGGTTGTGCTTTAATCATATTTTCTCTTAAATCAAAATAGATTTCTGTCGCAATACTTTTGGGAATTACTATATTATCAATATTACCATCTATCTCAATATTATTTTTTAAAATATTAAATAATCCTTTTGTAAATTTATTAAAATTATCTTTTTTAATTTTTAATTCTTCTAAATTATTATCAACAATATCTTTTAATAAGACTCGCTCTTGTTTATTCAAATGATATAAAGAATTTTGATATAATACATATTCATAATCATCATTAATTAACATTTTTAAATTATCTAAATCAAATTTAACTTGATATTCATTTTCGTTTTTAGTTAAAAAGGAATTAAGAGGAAATCCTTCTTTTATACCATTACAAACATAATTATTTATAATAAATTTTATATTTTTTAATGTTTTTAAAAACTCTTTAACTCTTTTAAATCTATCATAATGATAAGTATCTGACATTTGATGATATGCTTCTAAGGCTTTAATGTTTTCTTTCGCTATATAATGGATACTGGAATCATATTCAAAATTTTTTCCAAATTTAAAAGTACCATTTTCACCTTCATAATATTCTAAAAAACGGTTTAATTTATTATTTAAATTATACATTTTATCTAACCCTATAGAAATTCTAACATCAAACGTATCTTGATAATAATATCTATAATTATCATATGTAGTTATTTCAAAAAGGATATTAACTTCTTTACGAACTTTATTTATACTCTCACTATAAAATTTATTTAATAAAGTTTCGGATATTTCATTAACGTTTGTAATGTTAAATAAGATATCATAATAATTTGCTAAAACTGCTCCAATATGTTTACAACTATTTGTTTCTCTAAATATCGGACAAGTACAAAAGCAAGCAACAAGTTCATTATTATTTTCATCTACATCAATCTCTACTTTATATCTAGTATTGGAATGTTCACTTTTAACTAAAAAAGAACTTTCTTGAAAGCCATAATCTTCTGTTTCTAAATATGAAATAAATTGCGGATTATATAGATTTCCTTTTATAATATCTCTAGGGTTTATAATTGATGTTATTGTTGGATTATTTAATAAATGCTTCATAGAAATACCACCTAACGTATATATTATCATACAATACTTTTTTATGCAACTTGTTTTTTAAACTTTTGTTTGCAAGTAAAAAGAAATAAATGAATAATTATCTATTTCCGTGAAATGAATGGCTATTTTAACGTCTTCGTTGATGATTGTATATACTAAATAATATTTATATTGGGGATTGTACTTTATCAAATATTTTTCTGTGGCCCATCCCACCACACCATCAAAGGTAATGGTTAGTGCTCTTCGAACCGAACTTATTTTATTGCTGCCCTGGGCGATTTATATCTACTAATTTATGATATATGGATTTCCTAATTTCCCTTCTCCTCCCGTTATTGTTGCTGTAGATTGAAGATAGAAGACTGGGCGTACCGCATACGCATTATACAAGTAATCATGGTTGACCGTGAACGTCTTTTATTATTAGTATAAATATAAGAAATATTAATAACAAAATAATAAATGATAATACAAAATTCATTGTCTTAGCACTCATTTTACCATCACCCCTTCATTAAGTTTTTAGTATTTCAACCAAAACCCCACTGAATTTGGGTAGGTGGCGTTAACCTCGCGCTTCAAGACTTTATTTAATCATAAATTATTATAATTTAAAGCAAAAATCGTCAGACAAAATTTTTAATGTTGTGGTCCGTTAGGGAAACATATAAAAATTTAATTTACAAGATTTATTTAATAAACATTGCATCACCAAAAGAAAAGAAACGATAATTATTTTGTTTAGCTATTTCATAAGCATTTAAAATATATTCTCTTTTAGATAAAGCACTAACTAACATTAAAAGTGTACTTTTTGGTAAATGAAAATTAGTAATTAAACCATCAATGGCTAAAAATTGATAACCAGGATAGATAAAAATATCTGTATTGCCAGAACAAGATCTAAATTCATGATATTTATTCATAACAGTTTCCAAAACTCTAGTACTAGTAGTTCCTACCGCATATATATTTCTATTTTCATTTTTAGCTTTATTTAAAATATCCGCAACCTCTTGTTTCATTTCATAATATTCTGTATGCATATGATGTTCTTTAATATTTTCTACTTCAACAGGTCTAAAAGTTCCTAAACCAACATGTAAAGTGACATAACAGATTATTACTCCCATATCTTTTAATTCTTCTAGTAATTCTTTAGTAAAGTGTAAACCAGCCGTTGGAGCAGCAGCACTTCCTAAATATTTAGCATATACTGTTTGATAACGATTATTATCTTTTAAAGATTCATGAATATAAGGAGGAAGAGGCATTAAACCAATTCTTTCTATAATTTCTAAAAAAATACCATGATAATGAAATTGCACTTTAATAATGCCATCAGCTAATTTTTCTATTACTTCTCCTATAAGCTCATCATTAAATTTAATTTTAGTACCTAAATGTAATCTTTTCCCTGGTTTTCCTAAGCATTCCCAGATATCATCTTCAATATTTTTTAATAAAAGAATCTCAATTTTAGCTTGGGTATCTAATTTTTCGCCCATTAATCTAGCTGGTAAAACTTTGGTGTCATTTAAAACTAACACATCGCCTTTTTTTAAATAATTTTTAATATTCCAAAATTGGGTATGTTCTATTTCACCAGTAATTTTATTTAAAATCATTAATTTAGAATCACTGCGATTTTTTAAAGGACTTTGGGCAATAAAATTTTGCGGTAATTCATAATTATAATCTTCGATATTCATAATAATCACATCCATAAGTATTATAAAAAAAAATGGGCTAAAAGTCCATCTTAATTAAATTAAATTTTTCACTCTATTCCATAATTCTTCACTTATGTCTTCGATACTTTTAATATTATCGTTATTAACGCATTTTATAGTAATAAAATTATATAAATCAGCCATTTCTAAATAAGCATTTTCGGCATTTTTTAAATTATCTTCCGATAATTCATGTTGATCTAATTCTTCTCTATTTTTTTGAAGTGCCTTAGAAAAAACATAAGGCATGTGTAAAAAAATTTTAATATCAGGACGTGGTAAATCTAATAAATCATATTCTAGAGTTTCAAGCCACTTAAACATTTTTAGTCTTTCTTCTTTATCTTTAATTTTTCCGGCTTGATGACCCATATTAGAAGTTACATACCTATCTAAAATAACGATATAATCTTGTTTTAGATAATCTTTTACTTTATCAATGTTATATAATCTATCAGCGGCATAATATAAACTAGCTACTTTAGCTGGAACATTATTGGCACCTTCTTTAAACCAACCCTCGCAAATATGAGCTTTTCCTAAATACGGTCCACCAATTATTTTGCCTGTTGGTGTTTCATACATTGGAAAAGATAATTTTATAACTTTTTTATCCATACTTTCTAATTGTTGTTTTAATAATTCACTTTGAGTGGCTTTACCAGAACAATCAGTACCTTCAATTACAATTATTTTTCCCATTCTAATCACCTACTATAGTACCTACTCTAATACCTTTAAAATAATCATTAATTTTTTCATAATCATTAAAATTTAAAACTAATATTTTAATTTTTCTTTTCATACATTCTTTAAAAGCATAAGAATCCATTACTTTATATTCATTTTTAATAACATCTTCATAACTTAAATAATCAAATTTAGTAGCATTTTTATTAATTTTAGGATCATCATTATAAACTCCATCCACATTAGTCATTTTGATTATTAAATTAGCATCAACTTTAGAAGCCGCTAAAACAGTACCTGAATCAGTAGAATAACCGCTTTTTCCAATGCCACCACCAAATAATATAATCTTTTTTTTATCATAACTTTCTTTTAATTCTGTATCCTCATAATTAGGTATTAAATTAGGAAAAGAAAAAGGTGTTGAGACTAGGCATTCTATATTATTTTTTTCTAAATAATCTTTTAAATATAAAGCATTCATAACCGTTCCTAGCATCCCAATAGTGTCACCAGTTACTTTATCCATATCACTATGTTCTCTACCTCTAAAGATATTACCTCCACCAATAACAATACCTATTTCATGGTTTTTTTGTAACATAGTAATAGTTTTTAAAACTATATCTAATTTTTTCTTATCAACTACATCATCAGTTCCTTTTAAAGCCTCTCCACTTATTTTTAAAATAATTCTACTCATTTTTTAATCCTTTCAAATATAACAAAATCATATTTTATTCCGTTTTCTTCTTTGTTTTCAATAATTTCCTTATTATAATCCTCATTTAAAATCTTTGGAAAATATACTGTTGCCAAAGGACAACTATCTTCAATTAAAGTTAAATATAATTTATCAGCTTTATTAATAAAATAATTATACAAAGAAGCACCACCAATTATAAAACACTCCTCTTCGGTATTTAATTCTTTAGCTTCTAATTCTTTTATATCATTGTAAACTGTAATATTTTCATCATTTATTTTATGATGACTCAAAACAATATTTTTTCTTTGCGGTAAAGCTTTACCTATAGATTTATAAGTATTATAACCAAGTATAACTTTATGATTTAAAGTAGTTTTTCTAAAATATACCATATCATCTTTAAGATGCCAAACTAAATCATTATCCTTACCTAATTCTCCATTTTTCCCAATGGCAGCGATTAAAGAAATCATACTGCCACCGGCATTTTGATTTTACCATGGTGTTGATAGTTTTCTAATTTAATATCTTTTAAATCTTTTGAATTATCAAATTTAAAGAAGTCCGTAACTTCAGGATTAAGCCATAATTTAGGAGCCGGAAAATCTCCTAATTCATGATATCTTTGAATTTGTTCTTTAATTCCATCAACTTGATTAACATAAATATGTAAATCTTTAGCATTATAATATAATTTTCCTGGCTTTAAGCCTGTTACATGGGCAAGAAGATGAACTAAAACTGCATATTGGGTAACATTAAAAGGCATTCCCAAAGGAACATCATTACTCCGGCAAGACACAATAGCATTTAATTTGCCATCAGTAACATCCCACATTGAATTCCAAACACAAGATGGCAATACTGCTGTATCTAAATAATCATTTTGCCATAAACTCATTATCATCCTTCTATCAGTTGGATTATTTTTAATTTTATCAATTAAATTATCAGTTAAATTAAATTTATTTACTATATAACCATAAGCAGTCCCAATTGTATGAGCCCACTCTTTAGGAAACTTTCGATCTTGATAAATTCCCTCCTCATCTATCTCCCATTCATTCCATATTTTAACTCCTCTTTCTTGTAACCATCTAACATCATTTGATTTAGCTTGATAAAACCATAATAATTCTAAAACTGCTGATTTAAAAGCCACAAATTTAGTTGTTAAAATTGGAAATTCCTCTTCTAAATCAAATTCAAATGATTTAAAAGGAATTTTTATTGTATCAACACCTGTACGATTATGAACTCTAACTCCTTTTTCTAATATTTCTTCACATAATTCAATATATTTTTTATCCCACTTTGACATATATACCTCTCAATAATTTAAAGGATGCTTACTAGTAAGTTCTAAAACTTCTTTAGTTAATTCCTTTAATACTTCTTCATTATCTTTATTTCGAATTGCTTTATCAATAATATGCGCCACTTTAACAAACTCTTCTTCCTTAAATCCTCTAGTTGTCATGGCTGGACTACCTATTCTAATTCCACTAGCAATAGTTGCCTTCTCAGTTTCTTTAGGAATAGTATTTTTATTTACAGTAATATGTATTTTATCTAGTAACGTTTCTGCTTCCTTACCAGTTGAACCAACACTTTTAACATCTAATAAAATTAAATGATTATCAGTTCCCCCGCTAACGACATGATATCCTAATTTAATAAATTCATCACTCATGGCTTTAATATTTTTAATAACTTGTTTTTGATATTCTTTAAATTCGGGTTGTAATGCTTCATAAAAACACTCCGCTTTAGCACCGATTACATGCATAAGAGGTCCACCTTGAATACCTGGGAAGATTGTTTTATCTATCTTTTTAGCAATTTCTTCATTATTAGTTAAAATAATGCCTCCTCTTGGTCCTCTTAATGTTTTATGAGTAGTTGATGTTACAACATCAGCGTAAGGTATTGGCGATGGATGAAGCCCAGCAGCAACTAAACCAGCTATATGAGCCATATCAACAAAAAGATAAGCTCCAACTTCATCACATATTTCTCGAAATTTTTTAAAATCAATAATTCTTGAATAAGCAGAAGCACCAGCAATAATCATTTTGGGTTTTTCTTTGATAGCTAATTCTCTTAATGCTTCATAATCTATTACTTCGGTTTCTGCATCAACATCATAACTTACTATTTCGTATTCTTTTCCACTAAAATTTAATTTATAACCATGAGTTAAATGCCCACCATTACTTAAATTCATCCCCATAACTTTATCGCCAACATTAAGTAAAGCTTTATATACAGCCATATTAGCACTAGAACCACTATGAGGTTGAACATTAGCAAATTTACAACCAAATAAATTTTTTAAATGTTCAATAGCACGATTTTCAAACATATCAATGTTTTCACAACCACCATAATAACGTTTTCCTGAATACCCTTCTGCGTATTTATTCGTTAGTATACTTCCCTGTAATGTTAAAACATCTTTAGAAACGTAATTTTCAGAAGCTATTAACTCAATATTCTCCTCTTGTCTTTTTCTTTCTAATTTCAAAGCATCTTTTAAATATTTATCCACATTTTTCACTCCCTTACTGCATCTAAAATATTTTCGAATATCATTGCTACTGTCATTGGTCCAACTCCCCCAGGAACAGGAGTAATATAAGAAGCTTTGGGAGAGACTTTAGCAAAATCAACATCACCAACTACATGACCATCTATTCTGCTTATCCCCACATCAATTACAATTGCTCCTTCTTTAATTATATCTTCAGTAATAAAATTAGGTTTACCTACTGCACTAATAACAATATCAGCCATCTTAGTATAATCACTTAAATTTTTGGTTTTTGAATGGCATATCGTAACAGTAGCATTTCTTTCTAAAAACAAAGCTGCTAAAGGCTTACCAACAATATTACTGCGATTAATAATACAAACATTTTTACTTTCTATGGGAATTTTATAATAATCTAATAATTTAATAATTCCTTTCGGAGTACAAGAACTAAAACCTTTTTCTCCTAACCATAAATTCCCTACTGAGACATTTGAGAAACCATCAATATCTTTACGACAATCTATTTTATTAAAACATTTATTTATGTTAATTCCTGCCGGTACTGGACTTTGCAAAAGTATCCCGTTAATTTCTTTATTATTATTTAATTTTTCAATCAATTTTAATAAATCTTCTTCTTTAGTATTTTCAGCTAAATGATAAAGTTTACCATCAATACCTAATTCCATACATTTCTTTAATTTATTTCGGACATATATTTCACTAGCGGGATTATCGCCAACCCAAATAATGGCAAAACCAATTTTCTTCTTTATTTTATCTAATTCTTCTTTAACATTTGCAAGTATTTCGCTACTTACTTTTTTTCCATCTAATATTTCCATTTAATCACCATCAAATAAGCCCATATTATAGACTATTCCTAAACTTCGATAAGCTTTTTCTGTTGCAATTCGACCACTACGAGTTCTTTTAATAAAGCCTTCTTGTAAAAGATAAGGTTCAACAACATCTTCAACGGTAGTTACTTCTTCTCCAATACTGGTTGCAATTGTTTCAACCCCAACTGGTCCTCCATTAAATTTTTCAATCAAACTAGTTAAATATTCTCTATCGATATTATCTAAACCTGAATCATCAACTTTTAATCGTTTCAAAGCTTTTTTAGTTATTTCCATATCAATAACGCCAGTTCCTTCAACCAAAGCAAAATCACGAACTCTTCGAAATAATCTATTGGCTACTCTTGGAGTTTTCCGGCTTCTTTTGGCTAGTTCCATCGCCGCATCCTCTTCAACTTTGATATCAAAAACTCGGCCACTTCTGATAACAATATTTTTTAATTCTTCATAAGTATAGTATTCTAGTTTAGAAACGATACCAAACCGATCCCTTAAAGGACTTGATAAATCTCCAGCTCTTGTGGTAGCACCCACTAAAGTAAATGGCGGTAAATTTATTTTGATACTTTTACTTTTGCCATCGCCTCCACCAATCATTAAATCAATCTCAAAATCTTCCATAGCAGGATATAATATTTCTTCAATAAAAGATGGCATACGGTGAATTTCATCAATAAATAATACATCACCAGGCTCTAAATTTGATAAAATCGCTGCTAAATCGCCACTTTTTTCAATTGCTGGTCCACTAGCTGTTCGTAAATTAACTCCTAATTCATTCGCAATAATATGAGCAAGAGTTGTTTTACCAAGCCCTGGTGGTCCATATAATAAGACATGGTCAAGTGGTTCATTGCGCATTTTGGCTGCTTTAATAAATACTCTTAAATTTTCTTTTATTTCATTTTGACCGACATATTCATCTAATTTTTCGGGTCTAATACTTTTTTCAAATAAATCTTCTTCTTTTAATTCGCTGCTAACAATTCGATCGTCCATAATTAACCTCCCCATTTATTATTGCAAATTAATATTAACATACTTATTTTAGATTTGCAATACTTTTTTCAAACGTTTGTTTAATTATTTTAAAAGCAATTTTAAAGCATCTTTAACTTGTTCCTCTAAAGTTTTGCTAGCATCGATATTAGGAATAATTTTCTTAATTTCGCTCGTTTTATAACCTAAATTTTCTAAAACGCTAATAAGTTCATCCATGCTTTTGTCTTCATATAAATTATCACTATCAGCAACAACTTTTCCCTTCAAATCTAATATTATTTGGCGAGCCAATTTTTCGCCAATTTTGGGAAATTTAGTTAAATATAAAATATTTTCTTTATTAATTGCATCTATTATACCATTAATTGAACCAGTTGCAAAAATCCCTGATGCTACTTTAGGACCCATCCCTTTAACATTAATTAATTTCATGAATAATTCTTTTTCTTCAAGGTTCTTAAACCCATACAAAGAATATTCATCTTCTCTAATATGACTATAAACATAAATTTTATATTCGCTGCCAACTTCATAGCTAAAAGGATTGGGAACAAAAATCTTATAACCAATATTATTAACATCAATAACTACACTATCACTACTGACATTATCTATTCGTCCATTAAAATAACTATACATAATTCTATCACCATTTTTATTGTATCAAAAACACTCTTTAAAGTCCATTTAAATAATTGAAAAAAATTATTTTATTAAAAAAAAGTAATAGAACTTTATTGTCCATTACTTAAATTTACTTTATTGGAATATAACAATCATTGGATCAGTTATAGAACCATCGCCACCTCTTATAGTTACATTAGATTGTAGATAGAAAACTGGATAAACTACATTGGTTTGATCAACATTTGTATGAGTAACAGTTCCATCAGTTTTTATTGTCCAAGCACTATAACGATTATTAGTTTTTTCTTTACCATAACGAGTCATTGTCCATAATGTATTTGTTGTATCTTTTAACCAATTATCACAAGTAGTACTAACACAACTAGTTTCATTACTAGAAGTAGCTAAGGCATAATCGCTTAAATACATAAGTCCAATATGACGAGATATAGTATCAACGGCACTATTTTCTCCTGTAATTATTTCACTTGCCGTTATTTCTTCTGCCCCTTCTTCTTCGTTATTAACAACTAAACCTTGTTTCCAATTATTTAATATTATTTTTGATTTTAATATTTCTGGAATATAACTAGGATTACTTAAAAAGCTTGGTGCATTTAATTCACTATTTAATGTAGTTACACCCCATTGTCTATCAGTAGTATAACTAGTATCCCAAGCAATAGAAGCACTTTCTTTATAAGGAGTTGCTTTGATTAATTTCAATTTGCCATCTTCAGTCAAACCAATAATTCGATACATATATTCATCATTTTCTTCACATTTTTCATTATTTATACAAATATAATTATTAACATCTGTACCCACAAATCTTCGTACTAAATCACTTTCATCTGTGGTAGTAACTAAACCTTGAGGATTTTTAGCAATTACTTGTTCACCACCTGTAATAGCCTTTGTCCAAATATAATTATCTATATTACCAGTAGCATTTTCATTATTATTAACTACTAGGCTAATTAATGATTTAAATGTTTGCCCCTTAGTAGAATTATCATACCCCTCGCTTGTATGAGTACCACTTGTGTAAGCATCAGCATCCCCTTCATAATAATCAATCCATAAATAGATTTTATAAACATTAGTTGAATTAGTCGCAATACTGTCCGCATCTATCTTATATATATTTGACCAACTATAATCACTTAAATTAATCCGATGTTCATTTAAAAAACTTTGTTTAATTAAAGTATAGTTAGTAGACATTGAATCTAAAATATCTAAACTGGTCAAATAATCAGGATTTTCAGGTTGAGTTAGTTCGCCAGTACTCTTTGTTTCCTTTTCGAATAGAAATCTAATTTTATTATCAGTTATAGATCCCTTATCAGTTTCAGTAGGATTATTACCAACTGTTGTAATAGCCAAAGTATAATCAATAGGTTCTTGTTTTTCATTAGTACATTTATTAATTACTTTTACAGTAACTGGTTTTACATGGCCATATTCCATGGCATATTCATCACTAATCGGATAGTTTAATGGTAATTCAATACCATCAGCATCACTTTCAACTTCAAATTGCACATCAATGCATTCGGTAGTACCAACAATATTAGTTGGTCTACTATTAGTCATATCCACATTAGCGGTAAAATAAGCAAAGGTAGCAGTTATCGCAGCTATTATCAATATTGCTACAAAAATAATTGCATAAACCAAAAAATGTCGCATTCCATCTTTATGTTCTTCTTCCTTAATTTTTTCTTCATTATTTTCTGAATAATCATTCATTTTCTTATCACCCTTTTGTTCTATCTACTATATAAGTAATTATAAACTATTTAAATTAAATAATCAATAACTTAAAGTCAATAAAAAAGAATAGTCATCAATTTTACTATTCTTTAAATTCAAAAATATAATCTAAAATTTGCACTTCATCGCCTCTTTGAGCTCCTAAATTTTCTAATTCTTCTTCTACTCCCATTCCTTTTAATTTTCTTGCAAATCGTAAAACTGCTTCATCTTCATTAAATTTCGTCATATTAAATAATTTTTCAATTTCTTTACCTCTAATAACCCAAACGTCATTTTCCTTAGTAATTGTATAAGGTTTTTCTGATTTAAATTTAAAAATCATATGACTTTCCAATTTTGTATCTTCATAAACATCAGTTAAAGGTATTTCTTCTAAAGTATCAGCAAGAAACTTTAATAAATCGGCAATTCCTGTATTTTGCATCGCACTTATTGGATAAATAATTTTAGTTGGATATTTTTTCTTAAATTTAACTAAATTAGCTTGCGCACTAGTTAAATCCATTTTGTTTGCCACAATTATTTCATATTTCAATGCTAGTTTATTACTATAATTAGTTAATTCTTTTCTAATTACTTCATAATCATCTAGCGGATCTCTTCCATCACTACCACTCATATCTAAAACATGGCAAATTATTTTAGTTCTTTCAATATGTTTTAAAAACTTATCACCAAGTCCCACTCCTTCGCTAGCACCAGCAATAAGACCCGGTAAATCAGCCATTACAAATGAGCGATGATCTTTTAATTTAACTACCCCTAGATTAGGAGTAAGTGTAGTAAAATGATAAGCTGCAATTTTAGGCTTAGAAGCACTAATTTGACTAATTAAGGTACTTTTCCCAACAGAAGGAAGACCAACTAAACCAACATCCGCTAACATTTTTAATTCACATTTAATAAGTCTAATTTCGCCTGGTTCCCCCTTTTCACTAAACTTAGGAGCAGGATTATCATGAGTAGCAAAAGCTTTATTACCTTTGCCTCCTCTTCCACCATGAGCAACCACAACTTGATCATTTTCATTAACTAAATCGGCAATAATAAGCCCTGTATCTAAATCCGTTATGGTTGTACCGATTGGAACATTTATAATTATATCATTAGCATTTGCACCATACTTATTAGAACCTTTGCCATTAACACCTTTTTCTCCTTTAATAATTTTTTGATAACGTAAGTCGATTAATGTTTTTAATCCCATATCAACTGCAAAAATAATATTAGAGCCTTTACCACCATTACCACCATCAGGACCACCCATTGGTACAAATTTTTCTCGACGAAATGAAGTACAGCCATCACCACCAGCTCCTGCTATTACTTTTAAAGTTATTTCATCAACAAACATGTCAATCACCTACTAACTAGTATACCATAATTTCCTATTTTATGATATGATTATCTTATGAAAAGAATTGTTTTAATAATTATATTAATTTTAAGTTTGCTATTAGGGATAACGTATTATAGGTATTATGAAAAACACAAGTATATTGATGAAGATACTGCGAAAGAAATTGCTCTTAAAGATTTAGCAACTAATAATAAAATTACTTTTAATAAGATAGAATATACTTATACTAATAAAAATTATATCTATACATTAGAATTTCAAGATAATTTAAATGTTTATACTTATAAAATTGATGCTCATAGTAAAAAAATTATTCAAAGAGTGAAAGAAAGTCTAACTTCTAGCTTAGAATATTTAAGCAGTGATGCTATCTTAGATATAGTTTTCAAACACGCTTCTTTAAATAGATATGATTGTAATTTAATATCAAATGATGTTAGTTTACAAGAACAAATTCCTATTTATAATACGATATTCTATTACAATAATATTAAATATGATTATAAAACTAATGCATTAACCGGCGCTATTCTTTCAGTTAGTAAATTAAAAGAAAATTAAAAGAAAATTAAAAAAACTCCGCAAATACGGAGTAATTAACAATATGGTGTCCCCTTAGGGATTCGAACCCTAGACCCATCGATTAAGAGTCGATTGCTCTACCAGCTGAGCTAAGGAGACATAAATAACTTGCTTAATAATTATAGCGTAAAAAAAAAGAAAATGCAAGATGTTTGCATTTTACTCGACATGATAATCTTCAAAATCTAAAACTCGTGATTCGTCTGGGTTAATATCAAAAATAACTTGTTGCATTTTAGAACTATGCTTGCCAGTACCATCCGTAATAGTATATAAAATCCAATATTGATCAACACGGCCAGTAAATTCACTATCCTTTACTTCATGATAAACAACATGAGTTATTTCATAATCATCACTATCTTCGACTACCTCTAAATGTTTATAGTTAATATCATCGATAGTAGGAACATATAAAATGTTAGATTCAAATTTAACTGTTGGTGTTACAATATCAATTGGATTGTTGACATCTTTAACCCAAGGTTTTCTTTTATTAGAGGCTATCCAAGCTTCAGTACCATCATAATCTACTTTATACCAGTATAAAGTACTACTACTTGTGGCATCAGCATCCAAAACTTTATAAACAGACCCAATTTCAGCCGTTCCCAAAAGTTTACTATGAATATCATTTTTTTCTCTAATATTTATTGGTTCATAATGAGTTACTTCAATATACCAGCCTTTTTTTATTTCTGCAATTCGTCTTTTTTCTTTAAAATCCTTAAAAAATATTACCCCCGCAACAATAAGTCCGATTACTAATAATAGTAATAAACTTTTCATTAAATTTCGCATAATATCACCTACTACAAAATTATATCATAAAATTTTAATTTTTTACAAAAATTTAGCAAAAATCTCTTGCTTTTTTCATAAGTTTATTATACAATTTACTAGACGTGACAAATTGGGATTGTAGCTCAGCTGGTTAGAGCGCACGCCTGATAAGCGTGAGGTCGGAGGTTCAAGTCCCCCCAGTCCCACCATTTAATGTTATGGCCCGTTGGTGAAGTGGTTGAACACACATGCCTTTCACGCATGCATTCATGGGTTCAAATCCCGTACGGGTCACCATTTAGTTATTAAAGCTTTAACGCTTTAATATAGAGAAAAAATTTTTAAAATCTTGAGACAGATTATAAAAAAAATTGAATCTCATCGAATTAAGAGTATTAAATACTCTTTTTTCTTGCAATAAATCAGTATGAGCATAAATATTTAAAGTAGTTGATACCTCACTATGCCCTAATCTTCTTGCAACTTCATTAATCATAATGCCTCTCTGAAGCAACAAAGTTGCATGACTATGCCTAAATTGGTGCATAGTAATTGGTCTAATATGTGCTTCCTTGCAAGCTTTAAATTTATACCGATCAATTGTAGTCGGTGCCAACGGTCTTTTCCCACCAAAAATAAAATAATCAAAATTTTTGTCATAATAGATTTTAAAGTAATATCTTTTTAAACGCCATAAATGAAATCTCAAAATTAAATCAATTTTAATAGTTCTATAACTAGAAGAATTTTTAAGTGTATCTAATTCTCGATTGCCTTTTCTTTGAATATTCTTATTAATTCGAATATAAAAACCTTTACGATCACTTAATTTTAATGCCATAGCTTCACTTGGACGAACTCCAGTAAAATACAAAAATTCAAAATAACATTTATAAATCCTACTATGTAGATGTCTTATAAATCTTCGATATTCACGTAAATTATAAAAATCAAAATGCTTTTCTTCAATTTTCTTTCTAAAACAACCAACTTCTTTTACATAATTATGTTCTAAATCATGATAATCACAACAAAATTGCATAAAAGTATTAAAACAAAAATATAATCTAGAATTATAACTATTCCTATAATTAAACTCTAGTATTTTATTTTGCCAATTGAGAATATCAATCTTAGTAATATCTTCAATATTTCGATCTCTAAAATATGGCAAAACTTTATTATTAAAATCATGAGACAAATTATAAAACCCTTGTTTTTTATAGCGATTCTTACTATATATCAAAAACTCTTTATAAACTTCCTCGAAGTTCATCAATTATTTCCCCCTAAATCATATAACATCACCTAATATAATTATAAATTATTTTTTTGTAATATACAAGCAATGAAGTACATAATTACCCACATCACGTGAATTAATAAATGCTTGATAACCTTTCTTTAAACATAAATTAAGTTTAGGTACTAAATCATCAACATTATCATCATGAGAAAGATAAAAAGACATTATAAATGCAACTTTCATAAATTCACCTCATTTCACTAAGTATTATATCAAACTACATAGGTAGTGTCAATAGGAATTTAAAAATCTCTATTTCTCAAGAGATTTTCTTAAATCGGCAATAGCATTACGGAACAATTGAGTTTTACTTATATTAGCAATATGAAGTAATTTTTGTAATTCTTCATATTCATCAATATTTAAATCTATTAAAATAGATTTTTTATGTTTTTTTCTATATTCAATATCATACTTAACCTTATTAAATTTCTTTTCCATGAAATCACCTAAAGATATTATATCACATAAAAAATTACTTTAAAATATCAATAGTATGATCAGGAGCTTTATCAATAACATCATTTATTTTAACATGATCTAAATCACTAAAATTATTTTTTTCAGCACTTCTAAAACTTATAAATTTAAGATTAACACCAAACACTTGCAAAAAATAAACAAATAAACTAAAAATCAATGCTAAAATTAAAGAAATAATTATTAAAATGATAAAAAATACAACAACAAACAATAAAAGTTTTAAAACTATATCCATACGAACAACCCTTTACTATATATTTAAAGAATAACAAAATTTTTGTTAAAAGACTACAATTTTTTAAGACGTAAAGTAAAAAATTGTAAACAACCCAAAAAGGTCCATACTTTATACCCAATTGCCCACCTTTTTTTATAGTTTTCGCGCCTAAAGGTTATCGTTAACACTAGGTTTATATCCACGCATTAAGTATAAGAATCTAAATTAACATAAACTTAAAGTTATATATATTAATAAAATGTTATTAATTTAATTATTTTTTTATTCTTTTTATTCCAATTCCTCTATTTGAAACAGGTACCCAATTATTATTTCTTTAGCTTCGCTGTCTTTAAAAGCCACCGGCTTTTAAAGTATTCTATGATGTCAATAATAATTGCCTATTTCAAACAGATTTTCTCGGCATAAAACAAAAAAACTTATAAAATAATTTATTTCACGGTTGCATTGACTTTTTTCTACGCGTTTTTGGTGATGTCTAATCGACATAAAAATGTCTAGAAAGGAAAAAAATGAATAAGGTTATATTAGTTGGTAGAATCACAGAAATGAATTTAAGTGAAAATGATGAAAATAAAAGTACAATCACCATAGCAGTATCAAGACCATTTAAAAATGCTGACGGTATATATGATACAGATTTTATTAATTGTACTATTATGTTTAACACAGCAAAAAGATTAAACGAATATACAAAAATTGGTGATGTTATCGGTATTAATGGTAGAGTTCAAACAAATAACACCATAATAGCTGAAAAAATAACTTTTTTATCATCATCAAAATAGAAGAAATTTTTTTCTTCTTTTATGTCTTTTAATTATACCAAAAACGCTTCGTTAAAAAGTAAAGCACTTTCGCGACATAAAGATATTTTATAACTTTTTTTGAATAAAGAAAATAATTAAATTATATAAAATATAAAATATAAAATGAAATTATGATCTAACAAAGCGCGAAAACAGCCAAAAAAAATAACAAAAATTTTGTTATTCTTTAAATTGAACTTCATAAGCAGAAATATACAAATCTTTATTAGCTACATATTCTTTAATTTTTAATTCAATATATCCCATTAATTTATATTTAGAACTAAATCGACCTTTTTCAATTTTTTTTGATTCTAATAACATCTTCTTACATATATCTACATTATACAAATAAAAACATAATTTATTACACTCAACCATAATGTCACACTCTAAATAATATCCGTCACCTAATCTAATAACATACAATCTTTTTTCAAACATATTTTTGTTTTTCATATTATCACTTTCTTTCTAAAATAAAATCTTTAATATCGCCAATCATATATTTAAAATCTTCTTTCGAAATCGGATTCAACTCATGCATTAACCTAAACTCATTTATAAATGCTATATCTTTATCGGTTACATTAGTAAAACCTCTATTAAAATAATCGACTAAGAACTTACAACTTATTTCATCTAAACTCAAATTTTCTACAGTTGACAATAAAACCATAGCATTAACTCTCGATGTTGACTTTTCTAACCACTCTTGTTTTCTAGATATACTAGCTTGATAATTGCTACTATATAATTTAGTAGCAGGAAGATCTTCTAAAAACTTATTCCACCAGTAAACTAAACCTAAACGACTTCTATTAGTATCATCAGAATTAGAAGAATCAACAAATTTAATATAATTTCTAAGTAAAGACTTAATATAGCTATTAAAATCTTTTTCTAGTAAATTAATTACAACTTCGGTTGCATATTCATCACGAAATCTAATTTCTAAACGACACCATGTTTTTATATTTTCACTTACTATATAATTTTGTGATTCACGTTCTTTTAACTTATCATAAAACACTACTTGTATTTTACTAGCACGAGATCCAAACCAAATTGTATATCCTTTATTAGAATTATCTTCTAATTTAGTCTTTATAAATTCTACAGTATTCTTAAACCTAGATACAACCTCATTATTCTTAATACAATCCTTAACACGATCAATAGAAAAATAATCATCGGTAAAATTATCAATAGCAACATCTAAACGGGTAAAATGTCCATTATACATACGAATCTTACTAAATAAATCTTTAAAATCAATATTCAATTCCTCAACTTGCCGACAAGCAGAACCAGAAATAAGTAAATGATAACCCATATCTTCACGTTTAGTATTTACATACAACTTTATGTCTTTATAAGAATAACAAACATCATAACCATATAATCCTTTTTCTTCACACAAAACATAAAACGACTCTATACCAAAAAATTCTTTAAAAAACATATATGGAGAAGAGTAAAAATTAAATATAGTTGCCTGTAACCAGTCAATACACATTTTTATGCCATTTTGCCCGAACTTCTGGGAAATCAATGTATTTACTACCCCCCCTATTAGTAGCGGGGGGTTCAAATGAATTTTGATTATTCATTTAAATGCTCCTTTCAAAGCTTAACGGTGGGCGACGCAGGGCGTTCGCCCACCTAAGCTTTCCTTACTAAATTCTAAAATTATCTACAATATCAGTCCTATCCATATCTAAACTACTAAATCTAACCTTACTTAAATAATCTTCATCTTCTACTAATTTCTTCATATATTTTGTATCATAACTCTTAAATATTCTTTTATATCTAAAAAACTTGATCTTCTTTTTAAACCTATAAGTAACTTCGTTCTTCTTTACATTAACAGGCTTACCATAATCTTCATCATTGTAATAAATATTATAACGATACATTGCAACTCCAATAAATGGAATCTTAAAAAATCTAACTATTTCATAAAATTCACTAACCAATACACGTGCTTGTTTAACTATACGACTTGGATGTTGTGAAATTATAAAAATATTATTAATTCCAAAATGACGATGTGCTTGGAAAGTCGTTCTTAAAATTTTAGGAAAATTCTTGAAATCTAAAGAATCAAAATACATCTGAAATTCATCAAATATAAAATCACTATCCATATAATACTTATTATATCTTGCTAAATCAAATAAACTTACTTGGTTACTATAAACACCTTTTTTTAAACGAATCGGATAATTACTAAATATATTATTTACATTTCTATTCTCCTTTTTCCTAAACAAATTTTTTATACCATTATCTTGTTTATAATGTTTTTTCGCAAGATAAGTACAAAACAAAGTTTTTCCAGAACCAGGTAAACCACAAACCGCTATTACACTCATCTACAATCTCCAAAATTAAATCTCATTTGATCTACTTTATATCCAGTTTGCAATCTTCTATAATTCATATACAAATCATCGTACTTCCGTTTTAAAATTTTATAACGCTTTTTTTCCTTTTCATATAAAATAGCTAAATTCATAAATTCATTTTTCCAATATTCACACCTAGAAATTAATTCATCAATAGTAACATTTTCATAAATATTCATAATATTACCTCATAACTTTCAACTTCATAAATATACTTTTCCTTACACTCTCTTTGCAATTTCTGTTGATGAAATAGAGCCTTTTCTTTATATCGATAAACTCCAACTACACAAGAATCTGTATACTTATAACATATTAAAACATAAACTATCATTTCTTTTTTCTCCTATTCAAAAAATCATAAATGGCTTCTACAATTTTATCTTGATATTTACCAGCAAAAAAACCAACAGAATAAAACATCAAACTTTCCCAAAAATACATAAAACCTCCTACAAATAACTAAATATACTTAAAATTTTATTAATAAGCTTAATACAAATATAAATTACTAAACCAACAATTGCATAAAACAGAAAATTAACTACATAAACTATCAAAAATTGTTCAGTTTGCGTATAATTTCCTTTTAAATTAAATAAATCTTTAATGTAAACCCAATCAAATGAAATATAAAATTTATTAGATGTATCAATATCTTGATACTTTGTATCATAATTATCAGAATAATAATTAACTACAATATGATTTTTTTCCTTATCATCAACTAAAGTAATTTTATATTCCTGTGGATCTAAATTAAAATAATTAATCCTTTCTTCTAGATCTTCTAAAATTACTTCCTTACCAACTTTTCCAGTTCGAATAGTAGAGTATTTTGGATAATAAATATCATCTAAATATACATCTACATAATAATCTACATCTTTAGATTTATAATAAATTTTAACAGTAGAAAAAGGACAATTAGCATCAACTTTATAATCACTTAATTCACAAGAATTTAACCAAAGTGGAGCATAATCAATATAATCAAAATAATAAATCCCTTTTAAAACTTCATCTAAACCTAAAGTAGTTAAATTAATTTCATCACCATAATAAACTTTATAATCACTATAAGAATCTTTTATATCTTTATCAACACTTCCACATAATACTTCATCACAATAAAGAGAAAATTTAATATTCTTAGATTTTTTTTCTAAATAAATATTAACTTCCTGAGTGACACCAGCAGTAATTTTATAATCATATTCATCACCATACAAAACATTATATATATCATAAGTATTAAATAAATATTTATTTTTTAAATCAATAATTTCATTATCTTCAAAATATTTATATTTTAATATTTTAGAATCAAAAACATTACAATCATCACCAGAGCAAAAATTTAATTTTACACTTCCATTTTTATAAGGACCAACAACCAAATCAAAATAAGTATAACCACGTCCACCAGCTAAAAAATAATCTTGGAAATTATAATATTTTTTAAAATTTTCATCAATTGAATTATATACTTCATCACTAATTCTTGCATTAACATCAGTATAATTTACAAAAGATTCTTGACTCCAAAAAGGAAAATAAAAATAAGAATCATAAAAACTAAAATAATCAAGATTATAACCGTCAGGATAATAAGACTCAGAATATAAATGAGTAGTAAAATTCCAAGTATATGGACGACCAATAGACTTAAATCTAAAACGATTATTAGAAAAATTTGCACTAGAAAAATCAACGTTAGCACAAATAATATCCCTAAAAGTAGTTTGGGTCGAAACAGAACAATAATTAAAATCAATATCTTTAAGTACAGATTGAGCATTTATAGCCTTATCAAATTCAATCATTAAATCACGATCAGCAGGAGTATTACCACCTAAATTATAGGGAAAATTGGGAAAAAAATTATAATTTAATTCAAAATCCTGAGCATAAACTAAATTAAAACTAAATAAACTTATTAAAATTCCAAATAAAACATATCTAATCCTTTTTATCATTTTCAAATTCTCCTATCATTTCTTTAAGAAAATCATTTATTATTCCTTTAAAACTATGATGTTCTTTTCTTAATTTAAAAAGCCTATAAACTATAAATAATAGTAAACAAAATATAACAAATAAAATAATCTTTAAAATCATCTATTCACCACCTAATAAAACAAATTTCTATAAATCTTAATTATCAATTAAACAAAGTATTATACCAAATAAACATAAAAACCAAATAAACACATAAAACATTAAATCCATTTACTACCACCATTTTGTTCTACTTTCTTATCGTGGGCATTTTCGCGACGTTTATTATGTATATAAGAGCTCGATCCTTCTTCAAATCCAAACTTAAGAAACTTGATTACAACAACCAAAAATATAAATGATAAAAATAAACCTAAAAATGAAAAAGTAAAACCAAAGGCAGAAAATTTTATTGACGATAAAAAATTATAAATACCGTAAATAGAATTAAAAATCCAACTGAAAGGACCGGTAACGTCAACAACATCACTCATGACCTCACCAACTTCAAAACAAATATAATCGGACTAAATAGTAAAAGTATTCCAAATATACAAGCAACAATAGTAACCAAACCATAAATAAATTCAAATTCAACAGGAACAGTACCAACTAATTCAACAACTAAATCATACAGCATATTAAATCACTCCTTTACAAAAATACCTTAATTAAAATAATAATTATTCCTATATTAAATACCGCAAATAATGTTCCACTTACTTCAGGTGGTAATCCGGTTAAAAAATTAGTACATATTCCAACTAAAGTATTAATCGAATCCCAAATATTACCAACAAAATTAGAAATATTACCAAATATACCATTTAAATTTCCCTCATCATAATCATCTACAATAGAACCACTATTATTAACTTCATCGCTATTTGTTCCATGAGACGGTGACGTACTACCTGGTGTATAAAAAGATCCATTTATATTATCATAATTAAAATTTCGATCGACTTGACTACCTGAAAGAGTAATTGTACCACTTTTAAATGGTAATTCTAATGGATTATTTTGATAAGCAGTTTCAACATGATAACAACCTGATTTATAATAAACAGTATAAGTATTTCTTAAACTATTTTGATAAATATTAATAGCATAATCTTCAAATTCACTTTCTTCAATTTCTAAATCAATAAATGGATTATACATATAATTTAAGTAACTTTCGGGAGAATAAATAGATACTTTCTTTTGAATAGATAAAGAAGAACCAACCTTTTTATAATAGTTTAAATATAATCCATAAACCCCAACATTATTTGAGTTTGAATAAAATAATACATAATCATCTTTAGTACACGTTCCACTTGGTACAAAATATTTTCCATACAATGAACTATCAATCATAGTAGATAAATAATCACTAGGAATAGTGATACTACTATCAGTAAACCAATGTTGAAATAAATTTTTATTAGATCCACCTTTAGTATAAAATACATCATCATAAACAAATTTTAAATTAGCACTACCTAAATCATAATAATCACTAAATAAGTTATTGAAAAAACCACTAACTCCAGAATAACCAGCGTTATTTTCAACTTTAACAGAATCTCCAGTTTTATCTAAATAAAAATATAATGGATAAATCTTATCATAAGTAGATGAAATATTTAATTTAAAACCTAAACTATACCAACTTGTCATATCAGGATGTGAATCTGAAAATAAAATTGTCTCTTTAAAATGAGGAAAATTATTACCATATCCATTTTCTCTAGTATGTCTTGAATTATCAACTAGACCAAATAAATTGGAATAGCCAATATAATTAAATTGAGAATCAAAATAAATTACATATTTAGGATACATTTCAACAGTAACTTCATTTTCTTTAACAGTCAACTTACCAAAATCATTACCAGATAGAGTAGTAGAAATAACAACAACATAATGTACATCTTTATATTCACCATTTGAATAAGTTGTAGCTAAACTAAAAATAGGACTATTATATCTAGAATTATTTTCATCACCACATAAACCCTCATTTACATGATCAGCATATACACACCACTCACCATTTTGAGTAAAATAAGTACCACTAAAATCTGTCAAATCTGTTTTAGAAGATCCAGTATGAGCAACATCTAAATCATAAACACTAGTAAAGAAAGTAATAGAATCCATAATTGAAATACCATAATTATAATTATTAAATAATGCAGTATTTCCAGCTCCTATAATTTCGTTAAAATAATCACCTATATTATATGAATAAGAATACAATGTCTTAGCAAAATTAGTATGATTAGCTGTCTCTTCAAACAAATTAATTGAACGTTTATCTTGTCTTGTATCATTATAGACATGAATACCACCAGTTAAAGTACTAGCATGAGCTACATTTAACATAAATAAAGATATTAAAACAGAAAACAATACATATTTTAATCCTTTCATAAATTTTCACACCTTTCAAAAAAAGAAAAGAGGACAAAATTATCAATAATAATGCCCCCTTTATTTAACAATTGCTTATATACCTAATAGATATTTAGCAAATCTTACGATAACGAACATTAATGGGATACAAACCAAAATTAATGCTAACTCATTACCACTGATAACTTTAAATACTTCACCAACCCATGAAATCATTTGAGTAAATAAAGAACTTAAAGTTTCCATAATATCAACTGCGCCTTCCACTAGATTAAACCTCCTTTTTATTCTTTATATTAAAACACAATGTTTTAACACCTAATTACCTAATACTTTTAAATCAACAATTGTAGGTCTCTTAGATAAATCATCAATTGTAAATACAATTAATGCTTGCTTAGGAAACGTTAGATCTTTGATCTTATCTAAACACTCATAAGGAATCCTAATTTCTGGAGTCCTCAAACCTTTTTCATCACGATAAGAATACATTATTTTTAAAAGTTGCATTCGTTTACCGTCACTTCCTACAAAATCATAATCACTATAATTCTCTAAAGTGATTTTCTTTTCAAATAATTGTTCATTTTTTTCTTTCATTAAAAATCATATCCTCTCTTATAAATAAATCATAACATGAAAAAAAGCTATCTTGGGAAAAGATAACTTTTACATAAAATATTAACAAAATCTAAAAACCTTATACTTCTTGTTACTTAACTCAAAAACTACACACTTATTATTTTTAAATTTATATCCAACATCACCCAATCTAATACCAGTAAAATTACACATTTCAAATTTATTAGCTAAATAACAAACTATATTATCAAATTCATCATAAACAACATAATAATCCATTAATAAAATAACCTTTCTAGATTATATTTATTAATGGGTTCAAATCCCGTACGGGTCACCATTTAGTTATTAAAGCATTTAATGCTTATATTGAATTAAGAGTATTTAATACTCTTTTTTCTTGTATAACTTTCCTATTTATATAAAAAACGCAATATAAAATATCACGTTATATATCTTTATTGACAAGTGCTTATTAAATTATAATATAAATCACTATCATTTAAATATGTTGTTTTAATTTCTTGCATATCATATCCATAATCATTATATAATAATTGATAAACTTTTTCTAAAGCAATCTTATTTTTATTATCTTCTAATTCTTGACAACTAAGTTCTTCTAATCTTTTACCATTGTACGTATAATTTGTAATACCTTTAAGTTCAATTTTATCTTCATAAATTACATAACTATCATATAAAACATTATTTTCTAAAGCTTCACTAGAATAGACTTTTTGAGCATCTTTATTATAAACTATTAAGTCTTTATTATCATTATCTAAAGTTTCTAAAAATACATGATTATTAATATAAGCTACAGATTTGACATCCTCTGTTTTATCTACTTCTTTTTTATTAATTTTAATTGTACTAGATGTTTTATCTTTATCATATTTGATATCTACGGAAATATCTCCTATGGTATCTTGGTAATCGCTATGTTCATTTAATTCAATTTTTAAATTAGCAGCTTTAAAAGCTTCTTCTAGCTTAGTATCCAAATCAGAATTATTTTTAGCATCTTGAATATTTAGATAAATTAAATTACCAATTCCCGCACATATAAGTCCTATTAAAATAATTATTGCCATACTTAATAAACCATTTCTTAATTTTTCTATTTTCATTTTTACACCCTTAATTATTTCTATTGTATCATAGGACAAACGAAAAAAGAAGAGCTAACTTCTTTAATCGACATCATATCTAGACAATATTTCTGCTGGAGTTTTTCTAATAGTATTGTAAACTGGTAATAACCCTACTACTAAATTAAATCCTAATACTAATAAAATACTTATTAAAAATGAAAAACCATTTACAACATACATTTCGCCAATATATGGTACTTTCTTTATACAAGCTAAAATATATGTCATAAAAATAATACCTGTAAAAGAAGAAATAACCGTAATAGCTAATATTTCCCCAGCAAACATTTTATAAATATCACTTTTTTTAAGACCTATAGCGCGGTAAATACCAACTTCTTTAATTCTTGATAAAAATGAAGAACGAATCATTAATAAAATTTCAATTAATGATACTGCCAAAATAACACCAGCAAAAATTAAAGAATTAATAATGCTATCTTTATTATTTTCTAAATAAGTTTCTTTAGCATATTGATAAGAATCTTTAACATTCATTTTCAAATTTTTAAAATAATTTAAAGCTGCTTCTTTATCAGTGCCTCTAATACTTAAAGTATCAGTATGGCCTATTAAATCATATTTAATCATATTATTATTTACTAAATAAGCATTATAATTATTATTACTAATATTTTCATAGTATCCAACCACTTTTAATTTTTTATTATTTATTTTTAAATCTATTTCTTTATCCAAAGTGGTAGTTTCTTCAAAATTTTTATTCAAAAGAATTTCATAATCATTACTAGGTACTCTCCCCTTTACTAATTTAACATTCTTATCCATTAACAATTTATAATCAATAAATTTTTCACTATTTTGTTCATCATAATTATATTCATAGTTATAGTACTCTTCAAAATTTTGAATAGAATTACTTATCATATTAATAAAATTATCTTTATAAGTATATACATTTGGTTCTTTTTTATCAGTAATACCTACAATTTTAAAAGCAGGCATATTATTTAAGTAAATATCTTTATTTAAATAATCATCATAAGTATCATAACCACCCATATTAGTTAAAGAATTTTCAATACATTGTTCTAATACCATTTTATCAATAACTAATTCATTTGCATTATTAGGCATTACTCCTAAAATTAATTCTTGTTTATTTAACTTAGATATATCAGAAATACTACCACTAATAGAAGTTACAACATGACTAGTTTGTAAATAATCATCATAAGGCATTCTAAAGGTAATAATACTGTCACTAGGAATTATGTAATCAACTACAGCATTATTTTCATATTCTAAATAATCTGGTAATTGGATATTATGAGCAATAATACTTAAATAATCTTTATTATACTGTATAAAGTCTTGATCATTAACATTAAGGGTTCCCCATATAGATGCAACACTATAGAAGATAAACATGCCTGATAGAAAGAAGCCTCCTAATAAGATTTTTTTTAAAATTGGATAATCTAATATTTTCTTAAAGCCATAATTTATAAAAGAACCTAATTTAAAAATACTACTATATTTAGGAGTAAAATTAGAATCTATAACACTTTCAATATCAAATTTTTTATCTATTTTAAGATCTTTTATTTCTTGATAATGGTCGTTAATTAATTCAATATTACTATTATTCTCAATTACTTCTAATTTTTCTTTATTTTTACTAGAAATATAAATATTACCATTTTTAAATACTATATCTAATTCTACATCTTCATTTTTGTCTCTATACACATTAATATCAATATTTTGGGTATGAATATTTTGGATATCTTGAAAATCTTTTAAATAAATTCGGTTTTCAATTTGATAATTAAGAGAACCATTATTTTGGTTATCATAAATTTTTTCAACTATCCCATCTTTTAATTCGATTATTTTAGTAGCATAAAATCTAGCTAATTCTTCTTCATGAGTAACTAAAATAACTAAATATTTATTAGAAATACTTTTAATAATATTCATAACTTCTAAACTATTTTTACTATCTAAGTTTCCGGTTGGTTCATCAGCAATAATAATTTTTGGATTTTTAACTAAAGCTCTAGCTATTCCTACTCTTTGTCTTTCTCCACCCGAAAGCATATTAGCAGGTCTATTTTTGTATCTAGCCATATTGACACTTTCTAAAGCATACATTACTCTTTTTTCTATTTCTTTTTTATTTTTAAGACCAATAATTTTTAAAGAAAGCGCTACATTTTCATAAACAGTCATATTATCAATTAATTTATAATCTTGAAATATATAACCAATATTTAAATTTCTAATTTGATCAATTTTATGACTACTTCTTTTAGTTATTCTTTCACCATCAATATAAATATGACCTTTAGAAACTTTATCTAAGCCACCAATTGCATTTAAAAGAGTTGTTTTACCTGAACCAGAATCTCCTAATATAGCTACTAATCCTGTTTTATCTAAAGTAAAACTAGTATTATTTATAACATGAATTTGATTTTTTTTGTATCTATTAAAATATTTATGAACATTTTCTAATCTAATCATTTTAAATCCTTTCCCCATAAGTTTTAATAATGGATTGTTTAAATATCTTACGACCATAACGATTAGCCATTAAAACTGATAATAATAACAAAATTATATATACTATTAAATATTCTTTAAAACTAACATACTTAGCTAATTCAACAAAATAATTAATAGTAATTAATTTATTCTTAATTAAAGTCATGAAGCTTAAAAATAATAAATAAGTAACTAAAGATAAAGTAATTAATTCGTTCATTAAAATATTTACACAAATTTTCTTAGTGCCTCCCAGTGTTCTAATGGTAGTATAATAACTATTACGAGATTTATAGATTATTTTCATAATAAAGTAACTAATAAAGAATAAAACAAATACTAATAAGCCAACGACGATTAATTTAAAAATTTTAAATATTTGCGTGATTAAAGTACTTTCATTATAACGAGCATCTTGTAATTTTAAAGTTTTAAAACCTAGTTTTTCTAATTCTTGATTAACTGTTTCAACATCTTTTAAATCTTTAACATAAACACTACTTTGGTAATTACCGGGATTAAATAAAGCATTATAATCTTCTTTACTTATATAAATGGCATTTTCTAAATCTTCATATTTAGAATTTACAAGTTTATTAGCATTATCTTTATTAATAATATTTTTAACTTGTTCTTTTACTTCCATATCATAATAAACATTATTTACTTTAATAGTAACTATATTATTTAAACAATTAAAATCTTTACAAAAAGTATTTAAATCATCTTTAAGATATACTTCACCTTTACTTAAGTTATCTAAAACTTTAATATCTATATAATTATTATTTTGATCAAAATTAGTTTGATTAATTTGAATATTATATTGACTATTTTCTTTTAAATAATCGGTATAGATTAAATTCTTAAAAGAAGTATTTAGAATAAACTTAATTTCATATTCATCTAAAGTATCATCATAGATAATTCCCACAACTTGACGATTTTTATATTCATAATTAACATTAAATTTTTCTTTTAATAAATCTTCTTTATAATAATCTAAATAATAATTATTATGATTACCTACTAAAACTATTTCCAAATCATTTTGTGGTAATCTTCCTTCATCAACTTTTGAATAAGTATTTTCGGTGATAAAACCATCAATATATATATTGTTACCATCTTCAATATATATATTCATATCACATAATAAATCATCTTTAATTAAATAATCTAACCCATTTAATTGACTTATTTTATTATAATCAGCATCGGTAATTAAACTATTATTAGCTTTTTTAAAAACTATTCTCTTAACATTAGCATCGCGAAAGTACTTATTATAAGAATAACCCAATTCATCATTTTCAGCCATTTTAAAAGAAGCATAAGTAGTAATTAAAGTTAACGTGATTAACAAAAATATAACAATCATTAAAACAAATTTTATAGGAATATTAAAAGCGTTTTTCATACCTAGTTTTAATTGACTTAACCATTTAATATTTTGGACATCTCGCGCTTTTAAGTCATCATCTAAATCAATTTTTTTAATTATTTTATTTTCTAAAATATGTCCATCATGCATTCTAATTAAACGTGTTGCATATTCTTCAATTTCACTTTTGTTATGTGTTACCACTATTACTAATTTATTTTGGGAAATTTCCGCTAATAATTTTAAAATTTGACTAGAAGAAGTGCTATCTAAAGCTCCGGTTGGTTCATCAGCTACAATAATAGGAGTATCATTTGCTAAAGCTCTTGCGATTGCTACCCGTTGTTTTTGTCCACCTGATAATTTGGATACTAAAGTATGACGATATTTTTTTAAGCCAACTTTCTGAATTAATTCATTAACAGCTTTTTTAACTTCTTTATGAGTTTTACCGTTCATCAACATAGCTAATTCAACATTTTCATAAACAGTATAACTATTTACTAAATTAAAATTTTGAAAAATATTGCTAACATAACTACGCCGATAATTAAGATAATCTTCTTCGGTATAATGACTAGTTTCTTCGCCATTAATATACATTTCCCCATCTTCATAAGAATCAAGACCTGATAAAACATTTAAAAGTGTACTTTTACCACTACCAGATTCACCGGTAATAACTACAAATTCACCAAGATGAAGTTCTAAATTAACTTTAACAAAACCTTCTGCTATTACTCCATCTTGATAATAATATTTTGATACATTTTTTAATTTTAACATAAACTATTCCTTTCTTAAATTATTATTTAATAGTATTTTTTAGGAAAATACAATACTTTCTATTTTATTTGGCACTTATTTGTCAACTTGTATTATCTTTAAAAAATGCTATAATATTAATGGAAGTGCTTTTAGAATTAGCACTACCAAAGGTTTTTGGCTAATCCATTAGGGTTAGCATTTTTATTGTCACAATTACTAAGAGTAATGTTAAAATAAAATTAATTATTAAAAGTATATCACGTTGTGTTGATACTTTCACTATTTATACCTCCTTTTTATCAACCAAATCCCCCCTGTATTAGAATTTCAAATTAATAAAAGTTTTTACGGTAATGCCTTCCCTTGCACCTCCACGTCCATTTAACCATAAACAACCTAAAAAAGCAAATTGCGAAATCTCTATAAATTTCGCACTAAATTTTTGCCAAATCTCTATAAATTTCGCACCAAAAAGTGACCAAATCTCTAGAGATTTCGCAAATTACCATTTTTGACACAAATTTGACATTTTTTATTCTTTTATATATAAAATCCAAAATAAAAAAGGCTTTTAAACCTTTTCTTATCTTTGCTCTAATTTAGCTAATTCTAATTTTTCACTTGCTAATTTTTCTTTTTCTTTAGCAACTAAATCTTGAGGAGCTTTATTCACAAAATTAGCATTATTAAGTAAATTAGTTCTTTTTAAAATGGAAGCTTGCAATTCGGCTTTTTGCTTTTCAATTAATTTTAAATCATCTTCCGTAATTTCTTTTTCATAATAAATAATAGCTTCATAATTTTTAGAACTTACTTTAAATTTGGTTATTTCTAAATCTTCATTGGTAATCTTTTCTTGTAACTTTAACATTTTAATAATTAATTCTTCTTTAAAATTTATCTTAACTTGATAATTAGAACCAATATTATTTTCTTTTAAAGTATTTCTAAAACTACGAATAAAATTAATTATTTCGTTAACATTATTTTCACTATCTTTAAAAACAAGTTGCTTATCATAAACTGGATAATCACTAATCATAATATTTTCATCATGAATTGGTAAGCTATCATAAATGGCATCAGTTACATAAGGCATAAATGGATGCAACATTTTTAATATACAAGTTAATGTATATAAAAGGGTACTTTGCGTAGAAACTGCATCACTACTAAATTTAGCCATTTCAATATAATTATCACAAAAATCATTCCAAATAAAGCTATAAAGAACACTACCAACATTATTAAATTCAAATTTTTCCATATATTTAGTAACGTCTTTAATTGTATTATTTAATTTAGTTAAAATCCATTTAGATTCTTGATTTAAATTAGTTAAATTAATTTCTTTTATAGTGCCGATATTCATTAAAACAAATCGTGAAGCATTCCATAATTTATTAATAAAATTCCAAGTTGAAGTCAATTTTTCTTCATCAAAACGCAAATCCATCCCCGGTGCCGTCGAAGTTGTTAAATAATATCTTAAAGCATCAGCACCATATTTATCAATCATATCCATCGGATCCACACCATTGCCTAAAGATTTACTCATTTTTCGACCTTGTTTATCCCGAATTAAACCATGAATTAGACAATGAGCAAATGGTCTTTGATTGGTAAATTCTAAGCTTTGAAAAGTCATCCGACATACCCAGAAGAAAATAATATCATAACCAGTTACTAATGTATCAGTTGGAAAATAACGTTCATATAAATCAGTTTTATTAGGCCATCCCATAGTCGAAAAAGGCCATAAAGCACTAGAAAACCAAGTATCTAAAACATCTTCATCTTGGACCCAACCGTCTCCTTCTGGAGCAGTCAACCCAACATATATTTCTTCATCCCTGTACCATGCTGGAATACGATGTCCCCACCAAAGTTGTCTTGATATACACCAATCATGGCAATCGCTCATCCAGTTATTCATTATTTTTTCAAAACGAGGTGGAACAAAATTAACTTTAGTTTCTTTATTTTTTTGATTTTCTAAAACTCTTTTAGATAATGATTCCATATTGACAAACCATTGTTTTGATAAATAAGGCTCTACCATTGCATCGGTTCTTTCAGAGTGACCTACGGAATGCGTTATTTTTTCAATACTTATAAGTAACCCTTTAGCATCTAAATCTTTTATTAAAGCCTCACGACATTGAAAACGATCCATCCCCACATATTGCAAAGCATTTTCATTCATTGTTCCATCTTCATTTAAAACTTTAATACGCTCTAAATTATGACGATTACCTACTTCAAAATCATTTGGATCATGAGCTGGTGTTATTTTAACTACGCCAGTTCCAAACTCGGGATCAGCATGTTCATCACCAATAATAGGTATTTCTTTACCAACAAGTGGTAAGATAACAGTTTGACCGATTAAATCTTTATACCTCTCATCATTAGGATTAACTGCGACAGCTGTATCACCAAATAAGGTTTCTGGTCTAGTTGTAGCTACTTCTAAATATTTATCGCTATCTTTTAAATAATATTTTAAATGATAAAAAGCTCCTTCGACATCTTTATAAATAACTTCTTCATTGGATAAAGCAGTTTTAGCTACAGGGTCCCAATTTATAATTCTTTCCCCACGATAGATTAAGCCTTTATTATATAATTCTACAAAAACATATTTTACAGCTTCAGATAAACCATCATCCAAAGTAAATCTTTCTTTGGTTAAATCAACTGATAAACCAAGTTTTGCCCATTGACTATGAATAATACTTTTATGTTCATCTGTCCATTTAAAACATTCCTTTAAAAATTCTTCTCGCCCAAGCTCATATTTATTAATATTTTTTTCTTTTAATCTTGCAACCACTTTCGCTTCGGTAGCTATAGCAGCATGATCAGTTCCTGGTAACCACAAACAATCATAACCTTGCATTCTTTTAAACCGAATAATAATATCTTGCAAAGCGGTATCCCAAGCATGTCCTAAATGTAATTTTCCCGTAACATTAGGGGGAGGAATAACTATCGAATAAGGCTTTTTCGATGTATCTCCACATTCAAAATAATGGTTATCTTCCCATTTTTGATAACGATTTTCTTCAACTAACTTATGATCATATTTTTTATCTAACATTTTTACCATCCTTCCAAATAAAAAAGATAGTAACCAAAGGGTGAGATTATCCCACGGTACCACCTTTATTTTTTTCTTTAAAATTATAACGCATTTCTGCTTTTTATATTCCCCAAACAACCAATATAGACTTTTTTATTAGTTTTCACCAATCACTAACTCTCTTTGAAAAATTCATCTATATACCTTTTGGTTCACCATATAAATTTTTAATTATTTTATCAAAATATTTAAGATATTGCAATATTATCGACAATATTTCCATTAAACTTAACAACTAATTTATTATTATCTTTCTCTAAAGTAATATCAGTTGCTTCTCTTGTTAAAGGAATAAATTTTAAATAATTATCTTCTAAGTTATGATAGACAATTAAAAAACTATCGGTAATTATTCCATAATAATCATCAGCAATCACATAATCTTTAATACGATAATTAAGTAAATGTTCAGTGCCATCATAACTATAAATTCTAATTCGGTCATTACTTTTACTAAATAAATATTGATTATTATAATCGATTATTGGCGTTGGAATTTCCGCTGTTAAGCTAGAATTTTTAAGATCTACTAAATACCATTTACTATCCTTTTCGACAATAAACTCAGTTACAGGAAAAGTACCATTAACAATTTCTTTTTCTTTTAAACCAATAAAGTCATATTCAAATGGTAAAACTGAACCTAAATTATTACCAACAGTTAAAACTCCCCATAAATCTTTATTATTTTGAATAATAAAAGTATTATTTTCTAATTTAACATTATAGTTTTTTACTGCTTTATAACTTTGCAAAGGTCTTCCTGATTCTACATTAAAGAGATATACTGTTACCCCATCAGTTATAAAGGTATATTTATCATCTATAATCCATAATTTATCTAATGAACCATCTTGATAATATTTAACCCCATAATTACTATCATCAATAACCGGCTTCGTAAATTCACAAGTTTCAGTTAAACACTTATAAGTACTCATTAATTTATCATATGTATCATAAAACCATAAACTACCTTTATAATAAAAATCATGACTAGGATTTTCTTCTAAAGGATTAACATTTGCTTTAAAAAAAGCCCCCATAACTGTTAGAGGAGTAAAAATGAAGAGTAAAACCACTATAGTTATTAGAACTGCTTTTTTATTCTCCATCTTTAGGACTCCCATCAAAATTATAATTATAGGTAATATCCCCAATAGTTATATTAAAGCCCTCATTAAAATCAATTTTAAAATCTGTTCCCGTAATTTCTAAATCACTTTCTAAAATTCCTAAAGTATTATCATAAGCATAGACATTTAACTTATTATTATTAATTCCGACATAATATTTTTCATAAGCACTTAAAAAGGCAAATTCATTACTTATTTTCTTAAAATTAGTATCATATAAACTATATGAATCATCGACATTAATTAATAAATAATAATCATATACTTTTTCAATACTTTTATATTTAAATTCTACTTTACCAGCTATTTTTTCGCTACTAATTTCTAATACCCCATAATTACCAGTATTAGTACCAGTACCAGATACAGCAATTATATAGGAAGAACTAGTATAAATTGGTTTAATATTCGTATTAATTTCTTCTTTTTTGACAAAATTTAAACTATTATATGTTCCTCGGCTCTTACTTTCTTTTAAATCATATAAATAATAATTATGGGTATCATTCTTATTATCAGCAATAAAAACATATTCATTATTATAAATACCACTTAAACCATCTTCATTATGATAAATACTACAATTATCAAGAGTTGTAGTAGAACTAGTTATATCATTTTTATTAATACATGTATAAGTTCCAATCACATCAGTTTTTTCTTTATCACTATAAAAATATAATTTTCCATCAAAATAGCTTAAATAATCATAATCTTTACTTACTCGACCTTCATTAATATTAATATTTTTTTCATTAGTACCAATGGTAATCGTAGCAGTATCACTAGAACCGGCAATTTCATAACTTTTTTTCGTTTCTATTAATTTATTATTATTATCATAAACATATTTTTTTACATAGTCTTTATTTTCTAATCTAATTCCATCTTCATTTAATTTATTTAGTTCTAAATCTAATAAATATAACCGATTATTTTTAACTAAAGAAATAACATTACTATGAAGCCCAATATAATCATAATCACTTACTTGGTCATTATATTTATAATCATATAAAGTATAAGATTCATTTACTTTTGCTACTACATAATTAGCAGATACACTCATAATTTGAGCATTTTTAAAATCACTACTTAACTTCTTACCAGTACTATCTATAACATAAGTGGCATCTTTTTCTTTAGCTATTAAATAATTAATTTCAGGATTAACGATGCCTAAATAATCATAAGTAGGATTAATTAAATATTTATAACCATTTTGATCGATTTCAATAAGACCATATTTATTTGAAGCATCTTTGACTACCACTAAACTTTTACTAGTTCCATAACTCTTCAAACTTAATAAATTTAAATCTTTTTCTTTTGTTTCGATATTATAGATAAATAAATCTTCCCCATCTTTAACAAATACATATTTATCAAAATAAATTTGACTTGTTTTATCTAATTCTTTTCCTTCTTCATTGACATTAATAATACGATTAAATGTATCATCACTAAAATCTAATTTAGCTACATAACAACTTTCAACGTCTTGATTAGTACAAGTATAACGACCAATTTCTCGATCGCTTAAGTTAAGAAAAACTAAATTACCATTTTCATAACGATAATTATCTTTTTCTAAAATAACTTCTTCTTTATTTTTAGGTTGTTCTTCTTCATCTTTATTAAAGAAAACAAAATAGATGACTGCACCAGCAATTAATAAAAGGATAAGACAAATAAGCGCTATTATAAGACCTTTTTGTTTTCTTGACAATTCTTGCCATTTATCTTTCAAAGTTTTCTTAGGTTTCTTAACTGGTTTTACTTCTAAAGCTTCTTCTTCTAAAGGCTTTTTTTCATCAGAATCTTCAGTTATTTCAACTATTTCATTATCATAATCAAACTCATTCATAAATACTCTCCTATATTCTATTTGATTATAACATAAAATTATTAATATTGAAAGATAACAAAGTATTGATATTATAAATAAAACATCAAAATATAACGAAATATATACTATTTTATTAATTTATTGCAAGTAGTTTTATTTTATAATAAATTAAAAAGAAAGTAACAAGTATTTTACTCATTACCTTCTAATTTAAAATTTAATGTTGGATAGCCTGTATTTGGATCTATTATCCAATCTACTAAGGTGTAATCTTTTAAGTCTTCACTATATGTTGTTAAGCCCTGATTATTTAATGTTACTACATTAGTGTTTAATTTATAAAGTAAACTATTGTTATCTGTACCTTTCATGTTAGCATCTGTTATTGGATAGGCACCACCTATATCTCCTTTATTACTTTCTGTTATTCCAGTTACTTCTTTATAATAAGTATTTTGAATATCTACACTTCCTGTTGAGGTGTTTTTTACTACACTATATTTTTCTGTTCCTTCTATATTTCCGGCATTATATACATTATTAATTTTTAAATTACTTTGGTTTTTTATATCGCTAATCCCAACTCCACTATCTTTGGATAATATATTTCCTAAATTATATGAATTTACTACAGTTAATGTCGAAGATGTTGAAGCATTATTAACAGTTCCTATTCCACTTATATAATTTCCAGTAATTGTTACCTTTGATGTTAATGTGCCAGTATTGTATGAATTTAATATATATGATACAGAATTTTCCCAAACAGATGATACTATTCCTCCTACAAAAACATTTAAAGTATATTTTGTATCTTCTTGACCTGTTACATTTCCCGTATTATAACATTTATTTATTAATATTTTTGAATTCGTAGATGTTTCTCCAACTATACCTCCAGTTCTTGTTCCACCATTAATATTTCCTTTATTGTAACTATTTTCTACTTTAGATATTTTAGAAGTACCAGAGTTATAATTAAATCCTATTATTCCTCCAACTATATTTCCAAAATTGTCGGTATTTTTTGAATTTATTTCTCCTAGATTGTGACTATTTGTTATTGTTATTGGTGTTGTTTGAGATACACCAATTATTCCTCCGGTATAAATTGCTTGTTTCGCATTAACATTTATTATACCTTCGTTATAATTATTATCTATTGTTAATTCGCCATTACTTTTCCATCCTACTATTCCACCGACTCTTGTAGGAGTTGTTCCTGTCGATGTTACTTCTATTTTTCCTGTATTATAATTATTGGTGTATGCTCCTATCGTACTAGCAGCTACTTGTCTCCCAATTAATCCACCTATATTTGTTCCTTCTCCTGATGTTGCTTCAGATTGAACACTTATATTTGATGTATTATAACTTTTATTAATTGTTTTTGATTTAGCTGAGCCATATCCTATTAAACCTCCAACTGCAACTTCACTTGTTCCATTATATATTACGTTTATTCCAGCTTCATCATTATCTGTTTCTATTTCATTCGAACTTTCTTCTATCGTAAGAGTACCAGCTGAATATCCAATTAAACCTCCAACAAGAGATGAAGTTGTTGCTTCATTTATTTCTAATTTTATCTCTCCATAATTATGACTATTATTTATATTTATATTTGATGAAGTTAATCCTCCTCCTACTAAACCTCCGACATCTCCAATATTGGTTACTATATTTCCTTCATTACTAGAATTTGATAAATTAATATTTTCACTAACATATGCTATTATTCCACCTGTATAATTATTACTATTTTTAACATTAGCTTTATTATGAACATTTTCTATTATTAAATTACTTGCACTACTTGATGCTGCTAATCCTCCGGCATGACTCTTTGTTCCATTTTTTGTTATATTTCCCGTTATAGTTAAGTTCTTTATCGTATTTGTTGAACCAGCTTTACCTACTAACCCAAATAAACCTGCATGCATATCGGTTACATTAACATACAAATTACTTAAAGTAAAATCTTGACCATTAAAGTTACCATTAAATCTATTTGTTACTCCATCTGTACTTCCTACCCCTATTGGTGTAAATCCTGTTCCTTCTGGATTAGTTAATTCTGTCATAAGTGGTTCTGTTCCATCTACACCATTGATATCTCCATAATCGGTTCGATCATATTGTCTATAACTTTCTTCTTGTTGAAAGTCTAAATCTCTTTCTAAAGTAAAATATACTTCTTCATATGTTTCACCTTTATTTACATTATTACTTAAATTTACTAAATCTTCGATATATTGAATTTTATACGGTTTTTCTTCTGTTCCTAAATCAAAATACAAATAACATAATGTAACACTTTTAGTTCTTAATGTTACTTTATTATTTTCTTTATTATATGTCAAAGTTCCATCTATTTTATTTCCATTATTATCTATACAACCTGATTTCTTAAAATTATACCTTAAATCTGTGGGCCATGTTGTATCTTCACTTTCCACATAAGTATAAGTACCATCATCTTGTTGAGTCTCATAATACATAGCAAAACTTGTTCCTTTACTTCCTTCATTTAATAAACTTACTTCATCTAAGATTACTTTCTCTTTCTTAGAAAATAT